>DATIMM010000030.1:0-31513 GCA_035475295.1 Bryobacteraceae bacterium | reverse complement strand
GCCGGTTCAGTAAAACCGGGGTTTGATCTGGCCTGACTATGCCCGCTTGCCACACTTCTATGTTTTCCTCGTGGGGAACAGAAACAAGCGTGTAATTGAAGAATTCAGCCCGTCTGCTTGAGCGGTTTGGCATACTCCTAGCGTGACAGATGCTCGCCAGATGTCAAGTGCGGCTGATTTTCAAATTGAGCCACTACCCGCCCGGAGCAAACCTCTTTTTTGGAAACGAACCCAAATTCCGTTTCGTATTTTGCACATCGCAAACGCCCAGTCACCATTTGCACGAAGTTTCTATTTCCGCTGCTCTCAACCACTTACCGCCCGTTTTTCCGCCCCACAGCACGGAACGCATCCGATACTCCTGGGCGTTATGCCCGAATCGCATGAGCCGCACCTGAATGCCGTCAAGCACGGCTGCTGCGCCCGATCGCCCATCCTGCCCGGCGAAGACGAATCCCTGTGGCGCGAAGTCGAACAGGACTGGCTCACCGAATACAACCCGCAAACCGCCACGAGCAAAGCCTTCGTCACCGAAGCCGCTCTCGCCTTCTGGGCCAAAGCGCGCTGCCGCCGTCACCTGGAGCAAGTCGAACTTTCCTTATCTCAAAAGAACGCCCTGGACTGGACCAACGAAGATCATCAGCAGTACAGCCGCTTTCTGCGCTACAAAACCGCTGCCGACCGCAGCTTCTCCCGTGCCTTTAAGGATCTGGAATACCTACGCAAAGCTCGAATGAGCGAACAGGAAGCTCTGCGCCGCACCGAAGAACGACTGGAACAGCTCCAGCTCGATCTGGTCCGCAACCAAGCCAAACTCGAACTGGCCCACGCGCAGCACCAGCTCGCCGCCCAAAAGCACGCCGACTCCGAACGCAACAAGGGCCTCGACCGTGAGCTCAAAGCAAAGCAGTGGGGAATTACGGGCCAAGTGCAAGCTGCTCCCGCCACCCCCAGCAAGCCGAATCCGGCACTGAGGGAATGACAATCCATCAGATATTCTAGTGAAGTAAGCAGTATCTAATCGTGATATATTTGGTGTCCTCTGAACAGGCCCCCTAGATTGTCATATAGAGGGAAATGCAAATAAACAATGGCGCGCAGCACGAAATCAGATGGCGACATGCTGCAGGGCACGCTGGACATGCTGATCCTGCAGACACTAGTCCTGGGGCCGGCACACGGGCACTCGATTGCCCATGCAATTGAGCGGGGCTCGGACGAAGTCCTCCAGGTCGAACATGGGTCGCTGTATCCGGCTTTGTATCGCCTGGAAAATCGTGGATGGATCGCCTCGTTTTGGGGTACGTCGGAGAACAATCGAAAGGCGAAGTACTACCGTCTCACTCCCGCCGGGCGGAAGCAGTTAGCGGTTGAGACTTCGCGATGGGAGCGGCTCGCCAAGGGCATTGGACGCATTTTGCGGCCCGCCACGGAATAGAACGCGATGAACTGGCTTCGATTTTTTCGCCGCGCAAAGAAGGACGCCGAGAGCGCCGCCGATCTTCAGTTTTACCTGGATACCGAAACCGAAGACAACATAGCGCGTGGCATGCATCCTGAACAGGCCCGTTTGGCGGCGCGGAAAAAACTCGGGAATCCCACGTCCATTCGCGAAGAAATTTGGCGTAGAAACAGCATCGGGTTCTTCGAGACGGTCTGGCAGGATCTGCGCTATGCGCTCCGTACGATGCGCAAGAGTCCGGCCTTTACACTGACAGCGGTTCTCATATTGGCCGTCGGCATCGGTGGCAACACCACCATGTTCACAGTCATCAACGGAGTGTTACTAAAGCCGCTTGGCTACCGTGAGCCGGGACAACTGGTACGGGTGTTCCTAAGCAATCCGAAACAGCCTCAGTACGACGCCTCATTCTCGCTGTTGCGATTGGAAGAGATCAAAGCGTCAGCCAAATCCTTCAGCGGAATCGGGGCATTTCTGAAGTTCAAGCAACGCATGGCATTGGCAGGCCGTGGCGAACCTGAGGCATTACAGGGCGCGCGCGTGTGGAAGCGCAACTTTGCGAGCGATCCGCAGATTGCGGGTAAAACCGCGACGCTCAATTCGACCGCTTACACGATCATCGGCGTGCTACCGGATTCTTTTGTGTTCCCTTTCACCGGCACGGATGTATGGGTAACGAGACCGGCGGAGTGGTCCGCTGTTTCATCCCGGTTTTGGCCCTACGTCAACTCGTTGAACGGGATTGCGAGGCTGAAACCCGGGACAAGCCTGAGGCAGGCGCAGTCTGAATTGAACGTGCTGAACCGCCAGTATGCCCTCGCGCACCCTGAATCTAACCCTGAAAGAGCAGGAGCCGCCATACGCGTCACTCCGCTCAAAGATCACCTCGTCTCCAGCATTCGGCCAACACTGCTGATGCTGTTCGGTGCAGTTGCCTTCGTACTGTTGATCGCGTGTGCCAATGTCGCCAGTCTGCTACTGGCTCGGGCGAACGTTCGGTCTCGCGAGTTCGCCGTTCGGGCGGCCGTGGGCGCCAGCCGCGGCAGGCTGGTCCGCCAGTTGCTAGCCGAAAGCGTGGTACTGGCGACGATCGGCGGAGTCCTCGGCATTCTGCTGACCAGGTGGGCATTAAGCGCGATCAAACACCTGACCGCGCTGAATCTGCCGCGCATGGAAGACATCCGGCTCGACTGGACGGTGCTCGGATTTACGCTTGCCGCTTCCCTTACGACCGGGATTCCGTTCGCATTGTTCCCGGCGCTGTGGATGTCTCATCCTAACCTCGCCACCGAATTGCGTGCGAGCGGTGCCGGTGCGGGGCGGCGCTTATCGGCGCGGCGGAGGGCGTTCGATGTAAATATACGTGGTCTGCTGGCTGCCGGGCAGATCGCATTGTCCATCGTACTCATGATCGGCGCAACCCTGCTGATGAAGAGCTTTGTCCGTCTGCGCAGTGTCGATCCAGGACTTCAGTCTTCAAATCTACTGACCATGAAGATTTCCTTGCCGCTGACGCGTTACGAGACGGACGCCAGAAAAATTGCCTTCTTCCGTGATCTTGTGCAACGAGTGGAACTGCTACCCGGCGTGGACAGCGCAACCGTCGCTATGTCCCTTCCCACCACGGCGGATTGGATTGGAACGAATGTGCTGGCGGAAGGCCAGCCGGCCGTCGACGGTGCAAAGCAGACAACAGCTCGACTGCAAAGTATCACGCCCGGCTATGTGCGCACGATGGGAATTCCGCTACGGCGGGGGCGGGCATTTACGCCGCGTGATGAGAACCCCGGAGCGCCGCCCGTGGTGCTCATCAACGGAAGCTTCGCCCGCCGTTTCTGGCCCGGTTATCCGGCCGGCAGGAACCCCGTAGGGCAGCATCTGCGAGAGGGAATAGATCACACATCCTGGATGGAAATCATCGGCGTCGTGGGGAACGTGCACGAAGGAGATCTTACCGGGGATTCTGGGCCGGAATTTTATGTGCCGGTCGTGGTGCATCCTCCGCAAACGGCCTACCTCGCGGTGCGCACGACAGGCGATCCCATGAGCTATGCCGATGCGGTTCGGAAGCAGGTGCTGGCGATTGATGGAAGCCAACCTGTTTCGGAAGTCAGAACCATGGAGGAAGTCTTGGACGCAACCACAGGGCAGCGGCGGCAAGCTATCTCCCGGCGCGCCGGGCGGCCAGGATCGGTCCGATGATGGCCTTACGAGTGGAATAGGCGCGACGCATGATGAAAACTCTGTTGCTGGCGCTCGCGATGCTGTCTTTATCATCTTGTGCGGCGCGTGGGCCCTTGGGATCTTTCCGTGTTCTACCGAAGAGCCCGGAGTACCTCCTTCGCTCGCCGGACCGGGCGGAGACCCCGTTCCATGACGTACTTCGCCATTACAACGGTTTTGAACCAGCGCGGAACTCCGTCGACTTGCGGCCGCTAATGGAGCTTCGCGTAGAGAATGCCTACTACAAGGAAGGTATGCCGAAGCGTGGGCTGAATGACTACCTGGGCACCGAGGTCGCACAGTATCGCGTGGAACCCAAAGGCGGGCTGCGACTGCTATCGGTGCGCTCTATGAAGCAGCGCCCCCAGGATCAGGCGCCGGTCCAAAAACTGATTCGAACTGCCCAGCGACACCATCGCTACTACCGCTTTTACTTTGAGATTCTCTTCCGGCGAAATGGGGAGGTGCATGGATCGGTTCTTCTCGGTGCTGAGTCGCGGGAGGATCTGAATCGCCTGGCGGCTCAATTGACCGCCGAGCCGGACTCGGTCTGCGGGAACAAGTCCGTTCACTGCACCGTGTTTCCGGAGGCTTGCTCTGTTTCGCTGGAGATGGAAATCGTAGTGAATGGGGTTCCGCGCAGCGTTATTTGGGGCAGTCTGCTCAAGAGCGTCGCAGTGCAATCCCGGCACGTGGATTTGTCGCGTCTCTATGATGGACGCCTGTCGCCTGTTGTCATCGATTCCAGTGACCCGAAGGCGCTTGATCTGCCTCTTCTCCCGGGTGATCGCATTCGATGGAACTAACCGTTTATAGTTCAGAGATGACCGCGACACGACGTTCTTTCTTTAGATCGGCGGCTCTGGGCGCCTCCGTGGCGGCCGGTGCGTTTGCGCGTACGGCGCCCCCTCGGCCTTACGGCGCCGTGCCGTCCTCCCGGCAACTTGCTTGGAGCGAGATGGAGTTCTACAACTTTCTCCATTTCACGGTGGATACATTCACGGACAAAGAGTGGGGGTACGGTGATGAAAGCCCCGCGGTATTCAATCCCACCGCGTTCGATGCGGACGCGATCGTTGGCGTGCTGAAGGAGGCCGGGAGCAAGGGCGTAATCCTGACCTGCAAGCACCATGATGGATTTTGCCTATGGCCTACGAAGACCACCGTACACTCCGTTAAACACAGCCCTTACAAGAACGGCAAAGGCGATATTGTACGGGAGATTTCCGAGGCGGCACGGCGCCAGGGATTGAAATTCGGTGTTTATGTTTCGCCGTGGGACCGTAACCAGCCAACCTATGGGACGCCGCGCTACATTTCGATTTACCGCGAGCAGATCCGGGAGTTATTGTCCGGATACGGTCCGATCTTTGAGGTATGGCACGATGGCGCGAATGGCGGCGACGGGTATTACGGTGGTGCGCGCGAGAAACGCACGATCGACAAGCTGCACTATTATCGTTGGCCGGAGACGTGGGCGATGGAGCGCCACTTGCAACCGGGCGCGGTGATCTTCAGCGATGTGGGGCCGGATGTACGCTGGGTGGGCAACGAAAAGGGCATTGCGGGCGAGACTTGCTGGGCGACCTATACGCCGAAGTCTCCGAATGGCGGGCCGGGAGCGCCCGGCGATGTCAATGAGAAAGAGTCCACTGTAGGAACCCGGGACGGAAAGTACTGGATGCCCGCCGAGTGCGACGTTTCGATACGCCCCGGCTGGTTTTGGCACGCCAAGGAAAACTCGAAAGTGAAGACACCGGCCGAACTGGTCACGCTGTACTACGAATCCGTAGGACGCGGGGCGAGCTTTTTGCTGAATGTGCCTCCCGATCGGCGTGGATTGATCTATGAGGCTGACGCGCGCTCGCTACAGAGCTTCGGGAAGACTTTGCGGGCGACTTTTCAGACCGACCTTGCGCATGGGGCGGACTGGAAGGCCTCGAACGTTCGAGGCGGGGAACGGGCATTTGAGCCGCGCAACCTGACCGACGGAAAACCTGCGACTTACTGGGCGACCGATGATGGCGTGACGACGGCCGAAGTCGTTTTAGATCTGCCTCACGAAGCGCAGTTCAACCTGGTGCGCGTACGGGAGCATACGCCGTTGGGACAGCGCGTGGGATCGTTTGCAGTGGACGTTTGGAAAGGTGGTCAGTGGTCGCCGTTCGGCAACGGCACGAGCATCGGGATCTGCCGAATACTCCGTTCCGATCAAGCCGTGACCACAAAACGCGTGCGGCTACGGATCACGGAAGCGGCAGCCAGCCCTGCACTTTCGGAACTGGCGCTGTTTGCCGAGAGCGCAATTATCGTTTGACGATACCGCGCGATTCGTCAACCGTCAGAAGCTGGTCGGCAGGAACGTTTTTGAACTGCTGATGCGTTCCGCTCGGCCATGTGATATCAAGGCTGGACACGGTCTTGTCGTGGGCCAGTCCGAAGGTGAGCGCCAGGTCGCTCTGCGAGCAGTAGCTGGAGCCGCTATGAACGGTGTTCCATTGCTTGCCGGAGGCGCTTTCGATGCGGACGACGGCACCTAAAGCACTGCGGTTCGACTTGGTTCCGTTGAGGCGAACGCTAAGCCAGTTATTGCGGTTGCCGCCCATGTTGTCAAGCAGCACGGCGGGACCTTCGTTGGTGTTAATCAGGATATCGAGATCGCCATCGTGATCGAAGTCACCGTAAGCGGCGCCGCGGGCGATGAGAGGATGCCGGAAGTCCGGGCCAACATCGCTGCTCACGTTTTCGAAATGCCCGTTCCCCACATTGTGGAAGAGTAGCGGGGGCTCTCGGTATGCGATTTTAGGCTGGATGCGGTTGATATCGGGCTCGATGTGGCCGTTAGCTGCGAAGATGTCGGGCCGGCCGTCGAGGTCGTAGTCGAAGAAGAAAGCTCCAAAGGTAAGACTGAGCAGGCTAGATTTCCCGATGGTGGAAGCCGGCGCCTCATCCAGGAAGAAGCCTTTACCTTCGTTGTGATAAAGGCCGAGCATCTGGTTGGAAAAGTTGCCGACGAGAAGGCTGGCGCGGCCGCTGCGATCGTAGTCGCCGGCGTCGGCGCCCATAGCTCCGCGTGCAACGCCATCTTCGCCATAAGCGACACCGGCCTGCATGCCTTCCTCAGTGAAGGTGCCGTTCCCGTTGTTTTTGTAGAGCTTGCTTGGTTGCGTGTCGTTGGAAACGAAGATGTCCGGCCAGCTATCGTTGTTGTAATCGAAGACGACGATACCGAGCGACTTGCTGGTGCTGTCGGCGAGGCCGGCCTTGGCAGTGGCATCTTCGAACTTCCCGTGCCCTAGATTGTGGTAGAGCTTGCACGAAGTGCCTTTGTAGGACTCCGGCGTGCAGTAGGATTTCGTTGCGCCGTCGAGCGAGCACCAGAGATCGTTTTGCGGTTTCCAGTTGACGTAGTTGGCGACGAATAGATCGGCTTTGCCGTCGTGGTCGTAGTCGAGCCAGGCGGCGCTGGTGCCGAAGTTCGCGTTGTGAATGCCGCTGCTGGCGGTAACGTCCTTAAAGTGGCCGTGGCCCTCGTTGTGAAAGAGGCGGTCGCCTTCGAGCGCGGTGATGTAGACGTCGGGGAGGCCGTCGTTATCGTAGTCCGCCACGGAAACGCCCATGCCGTACATCTCGACATCGAGCCCGCTGCCACGCGTAATATCGGTGAAGGTGCCGTTGTGATTATTGCGATACAGGGCAGGGAGGTACCGTGTGGCCCCATGGGCTTTGGCGCTCTTTACGTTCGGGAAGTCCTTGCCATTGATGAGCAGAATGCTTGGCCAGCCGTCGCCGTCGATATCGATGAATGCACAGCCCGCGCCGAGTGTTTCGGGCAGGAACTTCTTTCCGGTGAGGCCGCTGTGATGGCTGAAGTGAATGCCTGCCTTGTTTGTGATGTCGGCGAATTGGATGCCGGGAGCCGGCGCGCTGGCGGCCGCTGCGGTTAACAAGCACAAAGCAGGCACACAGAGCACAGCGCCAAGAGTAAGGGCAAGAGCTTTCATGGTTACTGGAGCGACACGGATTCGTGATCGTGAATCAACTGACGTTCATTATTATCTTCCGGGCTGGCCATGCGAGCCGTGGCGGTGATGGCCTGAGAAGCTTCGTCAGCTTTGAAGCGCCGGAAAAGTAGCTCCTCGTGATGAGCCTTAGCGGCGTCGCCTAAGCCGCGGTAACTGAGCATTGCGGTGTAGTGCATTTGCACGTCTTCGGTATCGATGGCGCAGACGCGATCGAGGTATTGGAGAGCTCCGGCGTAATCACGCTTCAAAAATAAAATGCGGGCGATTTGATTGAGGACAACACGATCGCGCGGATACTGCGCGGCGGTGCGCTCCAGCGATTTCAGTGCGCCGTCATAATCGCCGTCGGCTTTTTCAATTAAGGCCTGGAAGTAATAAATGCGGCCGAGCGATGGATTCAGTTTCAGGGCGTGTTGGATGTAAGGTTTGGCGCGGTCGGTTTCGCCTTCCTGAATCAGGGCGCGAGCGGTGTTGAGCCACGCGTCGGCGTAGCCCGGTTCGGCTTCAGCGGCTTTCTTGAATCCATACTCGGCGCCTTTCAAGTCACCCTGGAGAAGGAGGCCGATCCCCCAATCATTCCAACGTTCGCGGGTGGCCTGGCTGGTGACAGGACGCCAGACGGGGACCTTATCGGAAACGGGAATGGCGACCTCGGATTCCGCAAGCGTCACGATCGGCACATTGGGGATCTGGCCTTTTATTTTGCCGGAGACATTCACGGGAATGTTCTTCGGATCGAAGCTGTATTGAAGACTATTGCGATCTGCGGCGAGAAGAAGCGGGTTCTGGCCGGGTTTCGGTTTGCCCGCGTATGCGAACTGCGTGTAATACCAGGAGAACTTCCGGTAATTCAGCTTGGCAGTGAAGTGGAGCTTGCCTTTAGCATTCGTAGGTACCGTGACGAGATAGTGAGCAACGTCGGCGGCGCCGGGCGGGATAAGATGCACGTAAAGCACGGACCGCGCCTGCCACGCATTCCGCTTGTTGATGGGATTCCCGACGGCATCCAACTGGTATGAGCGGTAAAAATGAGCACCGGGTTCGACCGGGCCTTTGCCGTTATCCTCAACCTGGCCGCTCCAGAAGATCGTGTGGCCATCGTCATCTTTTCCCTGGAGTTCCAGCCAGACATCGGGAGCATCGACGGTTCCAGCAGGAAAGAAGTGACCGATCTTACGCGTGCGGACGACTACATCCATGCGGACCGTTTCGCCGGGTTTTACAGTAATGCCGGACCGATCGATAGGCGCGGCAACGGCTCCCACTTCTTTGATGACAGCCGTGCTGCTTTGCTCGGCTTCTTCACCGACCGCAAACGATGTTTCCGCCTGTTGAGAGCCTGTTCCGCGGCGGACCATCTGCACGTCGGAGGAGTGATTTTCCACGGGAGTGACCGCAAAAATGTCGACCGTGATGAAGCCGGACTGGAGAAATTTTTTCGTCAGGTCTTCCTGGACCGTATCGTGATTCGCGAGCGGCACGGCGGTGTTTGCGGCAAGAAAGCGGTGGGAGTGCACCATTCCCTTGACATTGCCGGGATCCTGGGAAGCTGTCAGAGGCATGTGGCAGGTGGCGCAGTTGGCCGATTTTTCGGGGTAATAAAACGAACGGGCGCCTTGTCCGGAGACGCCGCTCGCCTGCCAGTTGTCGTAATCGTTAAAGCCCCGAAACCAGCGGTAACTGTTGACCGGAACGTCCATGTGAACTTTATGGCAGGCGGAGCAGAACTCGGCCGTGTCGTTCTGCATGAACGGTTTCATAAAGGTCTGGCGGTGGGGTCCGGGTGCCGCGTACGTAACAAAACGCTCGACGTCTTTCATCAACGGGTTGGAGCTGCTTGCGATCTCATGAAGAGGCGGATACGACATGATGAAATCGGCGTTGCCCATAGTGCCGCCGACATGCGTGATGGAGTGGCAGGACATACAGCTTAAGCCGGCCTGTGCTTCCGGAGTGTCGATCTGCTGTTTGATCGGCTTGTCGAAACGGCCGTTGAAGAAAACGGCATGATCGTGACAGCCGGCGCACCATTTGCTAGGCTGTGTGCCGATCGTGTCCTGCATGTATTCAATGGATTTTCGATAGAACTGATTGTTGAACGAAGCGAAGTGATGGGCGGAGCTTTTCCACTGTTCGTAGATGTCGCGATGGCACTCGCCGCATTTTTTCGACTCCATGAAGAAGCCGCTGGGAATGACATGACCGGTGTTGGTATTCGATGCGGAGGGAAAGAAGGGACTCTTGGGACCGGCCCCTTCGCCATCCATGGAAGTGGCCACGTTTAGGGAATTTTTGATCTGGTCGTTCGGTTGGGGTAGCAGGTAGTGAGTGCAAATGCCGACGGTAAACAGCACGGCTGCGGCCGCCAAAGATATCCGCGCGAGTTGGAATGATTGCTTACGCGCAAAGAGAACGCCGACCGCTACGAGAGAGAGCGCAATGTGTATCCACAGGACAAGCTGATGGTCCCGCGTGTTCCCGGCAATTGCCAGCACGATGCCGGAGACCGAGGCCACGGCCATCCACAGGGCCCGACGCTCGATGCGGGAAGCAAGAACTGCAAGGACGCCCGCGAATGCACCAAGGGCCATGTGAAGAATGACATTGGCGATGTAAAAGGCGGTTGCGGAAGGAAAGCCCGCGAGAAACGCACTGTTGAGAAGGAGCAATGCCCCTGTGACGGAACAGATAGTAAGAAAACGGCTCTTCACACACTAACCCCAGAGCGCGCGTGCTGCGCGGATTGAACAACGAACCCCTACTACAAACGATGCTAGTAGACTATAACAGCCGTGAGTTTGTCTGTCGCCCGCCGAGAGAAGGATGCAGGAGTGCAACTTACGGCTGAGCTATCTGGTAAACAAAGCCAAAGCGGCCGATCTCGATGAGGCCGTGGTCGCCGGAAGGGGCGATGTGAAAGGACTCGATTTTTCCGATGCGGCTTTGGCGGGTGGCATCCACGGTACCGACATACCGACCGGACTGGGCTTCATAGAACTTCACGGCCAGAGCGTCTCCACTGTGGCGGGATCCAAACACATATTCGCCAGGGCGAAGAGAAAAATTGCCGATCTTGACAGGAACTCCGGTGGTAACGAAGTGAGAATACTTGCCTTCGGCCGAGTATCCTGCCGTAATCAAGACAACGCCGGCAAGATATTTTCCATTGGGGCCGATCACACCAGAGGCAGTGCGGAACTCCGTTTCGATGCGTTCTTTTTCAACGGGCGCGCGGGCGGGAATGATGTTTTTCAGTTCTTCTTCGGTGGCCGGGCGCCAATTGGTCGTACGCGGAAAGCAGACGACGAGAGCCGCGAATAGCAGCACGGCACACCTGAGCGCCTGGGTACTACAAATGAACGATGCCACGTTGAATGGCAGTGGTGGCTGCTTGCGTACGGTCATTGACGTCCAGCTTACTAAGAATGCTGTTGATGTGTGTTTTGACGGTCGCTTCCGAGATGGACAAAGCCTTACCGATATCGCGATTGCTGTTGCCGGCGACGATGAGGCGAAGAACATCGAGTTCACGGTTGGTCAGTTCATGGCCACTCATCCTTTCGGCCAAACGCTCAGCAACGGGGCCAGGGATGCGCTTGCCGCCGCCATGCACCACGCGGATCGCGTCGATCAGTTCGTCGGCGGACATGCCCTTCAGCAGATAGCCTCGGGCGCCCGCCTGCAGAGCCCGGTAGATATCTTCGTCGCCGTCGAAGGTGGTCAGGACAATGATGCGGGCGCCGGGCGTTTGTTCGCGTATGCGCGTGGTGGCCTCGACACCGCCCATCTCGGGAAGACGAAGGTCCATCAAAGTGATATCGGGGTGATGCTTGCCGAACAGATCGACTGCTTCCTTTCCCGTTTTCGCTTCGGCCACGACCGTAAAGTCAGGAATGGTTTTCAGCAGGGCGATCAAGCCACCCCGCACGACACCGTGATCTTCCACCACCATGATTCGAATCGGTTCAGTCAATTGATTGCCGCCTCCACTGCGACTGTCGTTCCTTGTTGAGGTTTGCTGTCAACCGTTAGTTTGGCACCGATGCTTTCAGCGCGCTCTCGCATCCCTTTCAGACCGAAGTGCCCGCCGGATCCGACTGAGGCAGGTTGTCCTTCGAAGCCGCGGCCGTCGTCAATGATGGTCATTCTAAACTTCTTGGGATCGAACTTGAGGTTCACTTCCATGTTTGCCGCATCCGCGTGGCGGACCACGTTGGTGATGGCTTCTCCGGCAATACGGAGGAGTTCGTCCTCTGTTTTGGGAGGCAGCGGACGGTAAGTTCCGTTTACTTGAAGAGTCCACTTCAGAGGCGTAGATCCGATGATGCGGGCGGCCGTCTTCGACAAACGCGCCGCGAAATCGTCATTAGAGGAGGCTTGCGAGCGGAGTTCCCAAATGGAGCGCCGTGCTTCCTCCAGACCGTCGTGAACCAGTTCACGGGCGCGTTCGAGCTGTTCGACGGCCGCATCGGATGAGACCGAAAGGAGGCGAGAGACAACCTCCAGTTGCACCGAGACGGCGACGAAACCCTGGGCCAGCGTATCGTGAATCTCGCGGGCGATGCGATTGCGTTCGGCCAGTACTGCGTTGAATTCCGACTGGACCTGATTGACTCGCAAGCGATAGACACCGTAGCCAAGGAGGGCGAGAGCGAAGGCCACCAGAACGTAGAACCAGTAGGTTTGATAGTAATGAGGGCGCAGGCTAACAGGCAGGAGGGCCCCTGTATCGTTCCAAAAGCCGTCGCTGTTGCGGGCGATGACATGGAAACGATAGTGACCGGGCGGGATGTTTGTGTAGTACGCGGCGCGTTGGGTGCCGGCGTCAACCCAGTCGTGATCGAAGCCCTCCAGTTTGTACTTAAAACGTACCTTGCTTGGAGCGGCAAAGCTGAGGCCCGCGTATTCGAAGACGAGGCGCGAAGCATCGGGGGAAAGGTCAAGGGAACGGGACGGGTTCAGTACACGGCCGTCCACAGTGGCGGATTCGATGACCACGGGGGGCGGCAACCGATTCAGGTTTGCGCGGCGGCTGTCAAAAACGGAGGCGCCTTTCAGCGTGGAGAACCAGAGCTGACCGGTGTGCGTTTTCCAGGCAGCAGGATGGCCGCCCCCGGTACATTCATTAATGAGCAGACCATCGGCCGCGCCATACCAGGCCGAATCGACCGAGGTGGCGCGGCCATCGGCATAGCGATTAAGTTGGGTGCGGCTGACCCGGTAGATGCCGGTTTTGGAGGCGAGCCAGAGATGGTCCGTTGCGTCCTCAAGAATGGCGTAGATCGTGGTAGGGAGGTCGAGTTTGCCAGGGAGATGAACTACCTTTCCGCTGCGCAGCCGATGGAGACCTCCGCCTTGCGTGCCGATCCAGATGTCGCCTTCGCGGTCCTCATGAAGCACGGTGACGACGTTGCTGGCGAGACCGCCGTTCGTGGTGATGCTGGTGTATTTTCCGTTCTGAAATTTGCTGAGTCCTCCGAGGGTGCCGATATAAAGCGCGCCTTGCCTGTCCCGCAAGAGGGCGCCCACAAAATCACTGGCGAGGCCATCGGATTGCGTGTAGGTCTTGAAGCGGCCACCCGTCCAGTGCGAGAGGCCACGGCGCGTGCCGATCCAAATGGAATCGTCAGTATCACGGTAGATCGACCGTACAAAGTCGTCGGCGAGGCCGTCGGCGGAGGTCAAAACCCGAACGTGTCCGTGATTGAGGACGTTGAGGCCGTCGGGAGTTCCGATGAGCAGATTGCCGTCACGATCGCCAGCGAGCGCAAAAATCAGATTGCTGGAAAGACCGTTTGCGGTGGTGAGCGTTGAGAAGCGTCCATTTTCCCATCGGCCGAGACCGGTGTTGGTGCCAATCCAGAGCGTTCCGGCGCGATCTTCGAATACACAGCGGACCAGATCGCCGGGCAGGCCATCGCGCGCCGTATACGTGGTGAATTTCGCATCGCGGAGCACAGTGAGACCCTGTGACTCGGTGCCGAGCCAGAGGTCTCCTTCACGGTCCTCGAAGATGGAGAGAATGATACTGGACCCGAGCGGATCGTTGGAGGGAACACGTTGTACCTTATCGCCCACGATGCGGGCGAGCCCGCCATCCGTACTGAGCCAGAGCGTAGACTGACGGTCTTCGTAGAGAGCCGTGACGCGATTCCCAGGCAGACCCTCATGCGTGGTATAGGTTTTCAGGCGACCGTTGCCGTATACGAACGCCCCCTGGGCGGTGCCGATCCAGAGCTGGCCATCCTCCGTCGTCAGCAGAGTGTTTACGGACGCATTCGCAAGAGGCGCGGGCACGTTGACCGTGGTAAAGCGACCGTCGGAGAAAAGCCTCAGGCCATTTTGCGTGCCGAGCCAGAGTGAGCCGCGCGGACCGTCTGCAATGGCGTTAAGACTGTTGCCGGCAGGGACAGGGAACACGTCAAAACCGGTACCGCGACGGAGGGCAAGACCTTCAGGAGTGAGGGCCCATAAATGTCCGGCGCGATCTCCGTAAAGAGTGTAGATGTTGTCGCTGGGAAGACCCTGGGCGGTGGTGAACGTTGTCCATACGGAACCTTTGAGGCGCGCCAGTCCTCCGGGAGTGCCGAACCAAAGCGCGCCTTCGCGGTCTTCAAACAGACTGCGAATATCGTTGCTGGGAAGCTGAGGCGTGTTTTGAGAATCGTAGATGGTGAACTTGATGCCGTCGAAGCGAACTGCTCCTCCTTCGGTAGCGAGCCACAGATAACCGTCGCGGGTTTGCAGAATGGCGTGAACGGTGTCCTGGGGCAACCCGTTTTCGACGTGCCAGGTTTGGCGTTCGTAGCGCCCGAAGCTTTGACTGTCATCGAGCGCAAAACCGGACCACGGGGCAACGAACAGAGCAATCATGAGGGCGAAGCCGGCGCGGATCAGCATTAGACAAGCCCGGCGATGTATGGACATGCAACCGATAGTTTATTCGTAGCGTAAAGCTTCGATGGGATCAAGGCGGGAGGCGCGGATAGCAGGAACGAGTCCCGAGATGAGGCCCACGATTTCCAGCAGTATCGTGGACGTCAGGACGGCAAAGACGGAGATGCCGAGGTGAATGTCGCCCGCGCCGCTGGTGTCCTTAAAGAGCGGTCCGAGGAGCGGCAGGGAGCCCACGGCTGTGGTAACGGCGTATCCGAGCAGAACGCCCAGCACGCCGCCCGCGGTCACGATGATCATGGCTTCTGAAAGAAACTGAAAGAGAATGGCGCGGCGCGTAGCGCCCAGGGATTTGATGACTCCGATTTCGCGCGTCCTCTGAGTAACGGCGACCAGCATGATATTGGCCAGGCCGACTCCGCCGATGGCGAGAGTGAGGGCGCCGATGAAGCCGAGGAGGATGCGAAGAGCGGCGGACATTGCGTCAATTTGCTTCATGAACTCGTTGAAGACGATCACTTCCACAGCCCGTTCGTCGATGGGTGAGAAGTTATGCAGGCGCGCGAGGGTCGCGCGGACCTGCTTCAAGGCCTCGGCGCGGAAGACGGGATTTGCCGGGCTCCATACGATGTCTTCGGCATATTTCGTATCGTGCAGGAGCGACATAGTTCCGTAGGAGATGAAGATGCACTCGTTGTCGGGCGTGTTGTAGTTGGAGATCTGGATTTTTGTTTTAAGGACTCCGACGACAGTAAACTGCATGCCGGCAATGGAGACCTTTTCGCCTTCGGGCGGCATCTCGCCGAATAGCTTTTCCGCTGCCTTGGCGCCAAGGACAGCAACACGCCGCTTTGCCAGATTGTCGTCGGGAGAAAGCCAGCGCCCCGAACCGACGGTCATATTGCGAACTTTCTGATAGTCGGCGGGCAGTACGCCGCGGATCGTCATGTTGAGGGAGCGATAGCCGTGGGTGACCGGGGTGGCGCGCATCAGCACTTCCGGAGAAACGGCGGCGACGAGCGGAACCGAATCGCGGATGGCTTCCACATCGCTCGCTTCCAGGCGAATTTTGCGGCCGGAACGTTCTCCGCCTGCCTGGGAAGAGGTCTGACCACCAAACATGAGAATTAGATCCTGCCCGACGGCCTTGAAAGACGTGGAAAGCGCATACCCAAACCCTTCGCCGTAGGAGTAAAGGATGACGAAGCAAGTGACGCCCCAGGCGAGGCTCAACATGGTGAGCAATGTCCGCTGGCGATTGAAGGCGAGCGCGGCGAACACTTCCGCGAACAAGGTACGGATACGCATGTTGTTACCTCTCGTAACGGAGAGCCTCGACCGGGGTTAGCGAGGCCGCCCGCCATGCGGGGAGCAGGGAAGACAGGATAGCGATGAGCGTCAGGGCTCCGAACGAGAGGAGCGTGGTATTCATGTCTACCGGGAGCCCGGGGAAGGCGTCCGGCATCGGCACTAGTTTTAGCAAAGAGGAGAGGCCGAAGGCGACCGCCCAACCAATGGTGCCGCTGATGACGGCGAGCAGACAGCCTTCGATAAAGAAGTCCATAAGGATTCTGCGTTTGGTGGCGCCCAACGCCTTGCGTAAACCTACCTCCCGCGTGCGTTCGTTCACAGTAACAAGCATGATGTTCATGACTCCGACTCCGCCGAGGCTCAATGTGACCAGGGCAACGATGGCCAGGAAGATGGTCATGGATTGAAAAATACCGTCGACTTCCCTGGCGTTCTCAACCGTGTCCCAAATCCCGAGCGCTCCGGTATCCGCGCGGTCGAAATGATGCCGGCGTGCCAGGATGCCAACCACCTGCCGTCTGGCGGCCTCATAGTCTTCCAGTGAAAGTGGCTTGTAAATGATGTCGTCGAGATTTCCGGGCGTGTATGCGGCGTCCTTCGGAGGAATGTCCCGAACGGCGGTCTGGTAAGGGATAAAGACTTTGTTTTCGTCGGGGCTGCCGTAGCTGGAGTTCTGATTCTTGTCGGCGAGCAGTCCGACAATCTGAAACGGGAGTGAATTGATGGCAATCTGTTGCCCCAGCACGTTCGTGCGTTTTCCAAAGAGCTGTGCCCTCACCTTCGTTCCGAGAATGGCAACACGGCGGCCGAGAGCGTTATCTTCCGCCGACAAGAAGCGGCCCTGGGCGATAGGTATGGTTCGCAGCTTATTGAAATCCGGCTCGACGCCATCCGTATCAAAGGAGCCGCTGTTATACGGGCTAGTCCCGCGATTGGTGCTCGCCATTTCGCCAACGACGTACTGGACGAGGTACCCCTCCTGCCGTATGGCTTCGACATCCCCGTAAGTGAGACGGATGCGGCGCCCGGCGCGCTGGCCTCCGGCCTGCTTTTCGGTGCGTCCTCCGAATAGGATGACGATGTTTTCGCCGAGGCTCTTCATGCTGTTGCGCTGGCCTGCCTTGAAGCCGTCGCCCATGGCTACGATGATGACGATAGACGCAATTCCCCAAGCGATGCCAGCCATGGTGAGCGCGGTACGAAGCTTGTTCCGCAACAGGCTGGAGAGGACTTGGCGAAAGAGCTCGGCAAGGTACGTCATTACTGCAAAATGACCTGCTGACCTTCCTTCAATCCACTGATTACCTGCGTCCGCGCCCCATTACTGATGCCAATTTTGATAGGCACGCGCTGCTTTCCAGTCGCGCTGTTCGCATCAGGGATTTCGGCTTCCGTGGACTTGTCCTTTGCATAGAGCACAGCGCCTTCGGGAATTGTGAGGATATCCTTCCGCTCTTCGAGTATGATCTCGGCGTTGGCGGTCATCAAGGCGCGCAGTTTGCGCGACTCGTTCGAAATCGAAACGCGTACTTCAAAGGTGGTGACGTTGTCTTTTTCCGCGCCCATCGGCGATATCTTTGTGACTCTGCCGGTGAACTTCTGGTTGGGGAACGACTCTACGGTTATGCGGGCCGGCTGGCCCAGATAGACTTTGCCAATGTCGCTTTCGTCTACCTTGCCCTTGACGTAGACCTCCCGAAGATCCCCGAGGGTCATGATGAGGGTTGCGCCCGAGCCCATGGTGAGAATGGAACTGACAGCGCTGCCGATTTCCATATCGCGAGACAGCACGACTCCGTCGATCGGGGAACGAATCGTGGCGTCACGGAGTTGTTCTTCAGCTTCCTGAACGGCAGCATGCTGCTGGTTGTACTGAGCTTGCGCCTTGGCGATGGCAGCCTTGGCGCTGGCTAAGCCGACGACAGCAGACCGCTGCCTTGTGAGGGCCATGTCGTAGTTCTTCTCGGCATCATCGCGAGTGTTACTGGCAATCAGATTGTCGCTAAACAGGCGACGCGCCCGGTCGCGATCCCGGAGGAGAAACGGGAGATCCGGACCGGACGCGTCGATCTTGAGTTTGGCCAAATCGGCCTGTGCGCTTTGGATTTGCGCCTGGTCGACATCGAGTGCGGCCCGGGCTTCATTCAACTTAGGCAGAAGATCGTTCTTGTCGAGTTCGCAGATGATTTGGCCCTGGTGAACAGTGTCTCCGAAGTTGACCGGAAGGTTCTGAATGATACCGCTGGCTTTCGATTTAATTTCGACCTGGCGGACCGGTTGAATTTTTCCGGTAGCGACGACGGAGCGGGCAAGGTTCATTCGTTCCACTTTCGCCAGCTTCTCAGGATCAATCTTCTGCGGCTTTCGGCCAAATGCATTCACCGACAGGAGGCCGAGGACAGCCGCGACAGGAATGAGCAGAAGCCAAATCCAGCGCTTTCGTTTAGGTCGATTTGCCATTCGTCCTTAAGTTACGTATATGAGCGTGAGGAGGTTCAAAAAAGTAGAACGGGAGAAATAGGCCGTGGAGCCTGATTCTTCGGATAGATCGTCACGCTTGGCGGTTCAGCCGAAACTGATAAACTGATTCGGCAACCTAGCGGGATTTGTATCATGGTCAAAGCACTCAGCGGCTGTGGGAGATTTATGTCGTTCTTTTTACTTCGGCCCTTGTCCTGTCAAATGTCTGTATGGCCAAAATGCGCCGGAGCTATTTTGCTTGCTGGCCTGATGGCATTGGGAGCATGTACCTGGTCTGAGCCCAGGGCGCAACAACGGCGGGACGCAGATACCGCGGCGGGCAAACTGGGTCAAGCTGCCCACAAAGCGGTGGTCGAAGCTGATAAGGGCGCCAAAGCCGTGGGTCGCCAGATTAATAAGGCAGCCCGCGACGCCCATGCGGGTTGGAATGAAGAAGCCCGGAAGCAAGCGGCCGACAAGGATCAACCCAAGAAGTAGCGTAACGTTCTTTACAGTTTGCCCTGTGTTGCACTCCGGGCCGTCGGTGCGGTTTGTTTCAGTGGTAGCGGATCGTGTGCCTGGATTGGTTTAGACCTACATGTCTGGGCACCCGGGCGGGAACGCCTGAAAGGGTTCGAGCGTTGGAATCAGCGTGACCAATGCTGGTGCCGCCAGTTCCAGTATTCTTGTTGTTCCCGCCTACTGGCGCGTCTCCACTCGTGGTCCCTGCGATGTTTCGCCCTTAGATATTCGTGATAGCGCCTTTCTTCTTCAGCGTTCCAGGGATGGTAATCCCGATGATAAGCGTCGTAGTAGCCTCGGTCATCGTGCCGGTCGAATGCGAGGGCATTGGAAGAAACACCGAGGCTACCAATTAATAAAAGAGATAACAGTGCGTGTTTCATATGTTTGTTGGATGACAAACAATTTCTAGCTGTTTCCCCATCCACCGCCAAGAGCAGTTCTGGGATACGAGTACCGGGTGTACCGGAGACTGGCGTCGCACCGGGAAGCCTTTCACTTCTTTACGAATTCGCCCTCACAATGTGCCGTCGAGCCGCGGCAACTCAGCCGTTGAGAAAACCTGTACTATCTTTAAAAAGAATCGTAGGGCAGGCGGAGATCCAGGTTCCCATGCCCGAACCCCAACCGCTGAATGGACATACGGGATATCGCAAAGCGCGCAGGAGTGTCTACTGCCACGGTTTCGCGCACAATCAATGGGGTTCCCACCGTCGCCCCCCAACTTGCCAAGCGGGTCTGGAAGACCATCGACGAGCTAGGCTATTATCCGAATACGCAAGCCCGCGCGCTCGTTTCTGGACGCACCAAAACCTTCGGTCTGATCGTTTCGGAGATCACGAATCCATTCTTTCCCACTGTCATTCAGGTTTTCGAACATCTTGCTCTCCAGCACGGATACGAAATTCTGCTCAGTTCGACGGGGCATGATCCCCAACGCATGAAAGTGGCCGTCCGCCGCATGATTGAACGCCGCGTGGATGGCGTCGCCATACTCACGTTTGGAATGGAAGAATCGCTGTTGGAAGATCTGCGGTTGCGGAATGTGCCACTCGCTTTTATCGATGTCGGACCGGCACGCCCGGGAGTGATTAACATCAGAATCGACTATGAGCATGGCATTACGCAGGCGGTTCAGCATCTCTCGGCACTGGGGCATGAGAAGATCGCCTTTGTCGCGGGCCCCGCACGAGTAAAGTCCGCGGTAGCTCGAAAGCTGGCGTTTGTGGGCGCCATGCGGCAACTGGGACTCAAAGTGGAGCGGCGTTTTCTCGTCACGGGAGATCACACATCCAACGGAGGGATGGTGGCCTTGCAATCCCTGCTGTCCCTCCAGACGCGTCCCACCGCAGTCCTGTGCTCCAACGACCTTACGGCAATCGGAGTTATGCGGCACGCCCACCAAGCGGGGCTGAAGGTTCCCGAGGATCTCTCCGTTATCGGCTTCGACAACATCTGGTTATCCGATTTCCTGGTTCCGCCACTTACCACTGTGCAGATGTCTCAAACCGAGCTTGCCGAAGTAGCCTTCCATGCGCTGCTGACCGAGGCGCAACGCGAAGAGCATCCTCCGGAAGGGTCCCACTATACCCTAACCACCAGCCTTTTGCTACGGTCCAGCACGGCTCCCGCCCAGGCTCGACCGTCTCCGCTCCGTGCGCGGAGCGCAAAGTAGGCTAGCCATTCTGGTTACCATCCTCCAATACGCAACACCAATCCCGAGCTAAACCGCAGGTTGTCGTGGAAGGTCGTACCGTTGAAGCTTCCCGCCCCGATATGCAGATAATCCACTTCCGCTACCTTCCACCCGATGGCGCGAGTAAGCGTATAATCCACTCCGCCACCGGCCTGCCAGCTGAAGCCGTTGGTCTCCGCACGGGTGGTGTACAGCGAGTGAATTGTGTCGGCAGCCACTGAATTCGCCGTTACGTGAATCTGCGAGGGCTTCAACTCGGGATAAATCGTCTCGGTCGTCAATTTGTCGCCGCCGACCAGTGCCTGCAGATATGGAACAAAGCGCCCGCTGTTGCGGAATGCAAAACGCGGGCCGAACAGATAGCTTGTGGAGTCGCCCGAAACGTTGTGGCCAGCAGACATCATCTTGCAGCCTCCTACATCGGCCACAAGCCCCACCAGCGAATTGATGTTCCAAACAGCGGTGGCGCCGCCGCCATTACAACTTTGTGCGCCGGCTGTTCCAGCCGAAAGCCGGAAGTAACTGTACTCGATACCAAGCTCAAACTTGGGGACCACTTTGCCGATCGGAGTCTGGGAGTCCGGATCAGTATGGGAGCCCGCATCCTGCAACCCTGAATTCGCATTCGCCCCCACACCGGAGTTCGCAAACGAACGGATGCCCTTCATTTGGGCAATCTGCGTCGGCCCTGCCCGCCAAACTCCGGGGCGTGTATCCCGATGCCAGGGGACTTCCATTCGCATCGCGTTTGCCATGGAGCGGGATGGGTTCAGCCCTCCGCGAACCAGTAATTTTACCCAGCGGTTTTGCGTGTGAGCCTCAATGCGCGCGATCACGTATTTGTCCAGCGCGTCCTCGGCGACCATCCAACCCAGGCCCATCGCCGGTGTAATCACATGGTCAACGTATCCCTGCTGTGGATAGCGCGCCTGGATCCTTCCGATGGTCGCCTCGCTGATAGGACCAATCTCGAACTGTTCACTAAAGGCCCATGCAAACGCCGTAGCGCGCAACCGGCTCTTCCAATACGCCCGGTTCTTCCCAAATTCAGCGTTTTGGTATTTGAGATCGTTCTGCACCCAGATGTAGCCCGATACCGCTCCCTGCATCGGATGCCCCACGTAGTTGATCAGAAAATCGTCACCGTCAGCCCAGCCGTGGAGGTTACCGACAGATCGGCTCCAATCGTGAAAGAAACGGCCCGGCAGATTATCGCGGGTTGGCCGTTCAGTGGCAAGACGGAACCCATGCTCCACGCCCAGAAAGAAGAGCGACTCCGTAAGTAGCGGTTTCCAACGGATGCCGGACTGTGACTTCTCCGTCCGATCGGGAAGAATATTTTGCGCCTTCAATGGCGAGGGCAACCAGCTGAAAGTCAAGGCCGCTGCTAAGACACAAAGGTTCCAAACAGGACAGTTCGATGGCATCAAAACGAAGGTGACGGGACCGGCTGGCTCCTCTGGCGTTCCAGCCTTACAAGAAGACGATTATCGCAGAGCACTCAAAGTGACATTGCATTTGCGAAACGGGTTCGGGTTGATCCTGCTTTCCGGATTATCCTAGAGCATTCATGCCCAACATGGCCGTCGTCGACACCATTCAGAGTTGCCTCCTGGTGCTCACCGGCCTGTTTCCCGTGGTCAATCCGGTCGGGAATGCCCCGATTTTCCTCAATCTCACCCCTGGCTACTCGCCGGATGCCCGCTCTATTCTTTCCCGCAAGATCGCGTTGAACAGTTACTGGCTGCTAACCGGTTCCATGCTCATCGGAACTCACATCCTCGATTTCTTCGGTATCTCCATTCCCGTTGTGCAGGTCGGGGGTGGATTAGTAGTCACCTCAACGGGCTGGATGCTGTTGCACCAGAACGCACAGGAATCCCGAGAAATCGCACAAAAAAAGATTACGAACGAAGACATCGCCGACCGCGCCTTTTACCCCCTAACGCTTCCGCTCACGGTCGGGCCCGGATCTATTTCGGTAGCGCTGACGTTAGGCGCAAATCACCCGCCACATGAAAACAGCATGGTGCGTCTGCTGGCCGCCGTCATCGGGCCCGCGCTCGTCGCGTTAAGCATTTACCTCAGCTACCGTTTCGCGCATCGCCTCGCCTACCTTCTCGGAGAAACGGCCATGAACGTCTTTGTCCGTCTCACGTCGTTCATCCTGTTATGCATAGGCGTGCAGATCCTATGGAACGGCGTCCACGCGCTGCTATCCCAGTCTCGCTGATACCCATCTAACGGTCAGCCCGGCTGATCCACTACCCTAAAGTTAGCGGCTTTTCTCCGCTATTAATGTTCTTTCGATATCTCCCAGCGGTTCTGATATGCATTTTTGCGCTCAACGGTCCCGTTCAGGCCGACAGCGTTGATCCTGTCTTTGATCAAATCGATGCAATCGTCAAAACACTCTCCGGCATCACCGGCCTGTCCGAAAAACATCCAGTTCCGTACGGTCGCATGTCCAAGGAGCAACTCCGCCATTTCCTCAACAAGCGTATAAAGAAAACCATCAAACCCGCCGAAATCCGTGCCGACGAACTGGCTCTGAAGATGTTCGGCCTGGTTCCGCCGGACTTCGACCTCCGCAAATCGACGGTGGATCTGATGACCGAGCAAGCGGCTGCTTTCTACGACTACGACGCGAAACGGCTGTTTCTGCTGGAAGGTTCATCGGTCCAGGAGCAAACGATAACGCTTGCGCACGAATTGGCCCATGCTTTGGCGGACCAGTACTTCCATCTGGACAAATTCATGGAAAGCGCTTCGTCGAATGATGATGAAAACCTCGCACGCACCGCCGTTGCCGAGGGACAGGCATCGTGGCTGATGATCGCCTATGACCTCGAAAAGACCGGCCGCTCGCCCATTCCTACGCCCGACATGATAAAAGCCTTCGACGAGTCCGACGCCTCGTCGCTGAGTGATTATCCGGTCCTGAAGTCCTCACCCCTCTATATCCGGCAATCGCTTCTGTTCCCGTACTCGCAGGGAACGCTTTTCTTCGACGCGGTGTACCGCAGGATGGGAAAGGCCGCGTTTTCCTATGTCTTCACGAATCCGCCCAGCGATACCGCGCAGGTTCTTCACCCGGACCGCTACTTCGCGCATATAACCGCAGCGGAGCCGGAACTCCCCGCCATTTCGCTTACTGCCGAACGGAAAGAAATAACGGACGGCGATCTTGGTGAATTTGATCACCGCGTTCTCCTGGAACAGTATCTCGGGGCGCCGGAGGCCAACAATTTATCTCCCCATCTGCGCGGCGCGGAGTTCGAAATCATCACTGCGGGTAAACCGCGCCAGCCCGTGCTTGAGTATGTTTCCCAATGGGATTCGGCCTCGAGTGCGGCTGCGTTTTTTGATGCCTACAAGCGGGTGCTTCGCAAGAAATGGCGACGATGCGACGGGTCCGTATCGGACGCCTCCACCTTCGCCGGAACCGGAGACGATGGTTTGTTTGTGACCCATCTATCGGGCAACACCGTGTGGAGCGTGGAGGGCCTCCGGGATACGAACGACTGGACGCGTCTGCAGCAACCCCCGAAAGCGGTTAATGCGTGGGGCATGATGCCTCCGAAAGCATTGGCGAGTTCGCGTTCGCTACACTAAATAACAGAGTAAATCCCGTGAAGAACTTCATTCTCGCGCTAGTCAGTGTCGCGTTTGCAGCCACCTCCATATTCGCTGAGGCACCGGCCCTTCCCCGCAAGGCTCCGGAACTCGCCTTTAATGTTCCTGGCCAGGGCCAGAAGTTACTCAGCCAGTACCGCGGAAAGGTGGTCGCGCTTGAGTTCATTTACACCACTTGTCCGCACTGTCAGGCCGCCTCAAAGGTGATGTCCAAGCTACAGAACGAGCTCGGAAGCCGGGGACTGCAGGTGCTGGATGTTGCCATCAATCCCAATGCGGACTTGGCCGTTGACAACTTCGCAAAGGAATTTCAGACCACGTTCCCCGTTGGCTGGGTTTCTCAGGATCAAGGTCTTGCTTTCATGGGCTTTAACATGGCCGACCGTTTTGTGGTGCCCCAGTTGATACTCATCGACCGCCAAGGAATCATTCATTACCAGACTCCTCCGCTCGGCGATGAGAACTCTATGAAGGAAGACACAATCCGTCAGCGGGTGGAGGAGCTTTTGTCTTCGGCCAACTCTACCACTCGCCACACCACCGGCTCTAGTAAGATGGCTAGAGCACACCGGTCTTCGTAACTCGAAGGTTCACGCGCCCGTAGCTCAGCCTGGATAGAGCGTTTGCCTCCGGAGCAAAAGGTCAGAGGTTCGAATCCTCTCGGGCGTACCAAAAATCTGGCCCTGGTCGACTTAAAAGAAAGAAGAAGTCGATTAGGGCTTTTTCTTTGTCCGGTGTTCCAAATTAGGTGGGAATGGGGCATTTTGGGCCAAGTCTGGCGTAGATATTGGCCCAAATGTCGGCCCGCCACCGTCTACAGACTCCACCAGCATTGCCTCAATCTCCGGGCCGAAATGTAAAGCATCTCCTAGAACGCTCAACATCATGGAAATCCATGCTCTCCCGCAGGGCCGCACTGAAGTAGCGAACCTCCTCCTCGGGAGACAGTACAGGCATGGCTTCGGAATCTTGCTCGACGGGTGTGATCACCTCGGCGTCTTGCCCAGCGGATCGCCCTGGGTCCATCCATTCTTTCGAGAGAACTGAAAGAATTGCCCTAGGAGCATGAGTTGCTTGCCGAGAGAATTGTCGTGGATGTTGTTTTCCCGGCGCCGGGTTTTGAAGTGTTCGAGCTGAGCCGGCCCAATGCGGGCCAGGGGACAACCAGTCTGCTCGAAATCAAATTGGAACGAGGCCATCAGGCTAACAGCCAATTTGCACTTTCCGCCACGGTCGCGCAGCGTACCAGACCCATTTCCGAGTAATCAGCTAAAGGCTGGGTGACTACTGTGTTAGTGGGGATAAGCCAATGTCGAGGATTCCACACCGGCATCGCGATAGGACCCTCCCCAAGCTCGGAACATCCTTGCGTCAATTTCGCGTGTAGCAATGCCTTTTAGTGACTTGGCTGCACCGGCTGAATAAAAAGGTAGTGGCCAATTCAAAAAGAAGCGATGGGCTCGAAACGACTCTGCCTGCCTCTGTAGCTTCCCTAACCTGGGGTCTGCAGACCGGACCTGAAAATAATGCCTCGCGGCCGAGAACCGGAACGGCTCGTCGCGCCGAAAATGACCGGATGCGGATCTCGCGAAATGCTCGTCCGTGTGTCTGCCCGCAGGAGCGGCTTTATTAATCCCACGTTGGAATGACTCCGTTCTGAGCTCGCGGTGGACGGCGGCATCAAGCCGCCTCAGAACATGGCGCAATCGATGCGGAACGGCACAACGCAAAGGCGCCTCGTGCCGCGTAGCAAGTTAGATGCCAACCTTGATCCCCCCTCCCGCAGGGTGGCGCTTACCGACGGTGGTGCCCCATTGCTCGATGAACTCGTGGCTTCCGGTACGTACCTGCCGTTTCCGCTCGCGCCGGTCTGCATCGTGCAACTGCGCACTGGGTCAGTTGTGCAGCATGTTCCGATAAGAATGCGTGGCTAAGCCGATCAAACCGATAAATGAAAGGCCAGGTAGAAACTCGGGCGCACACACTCTGTCCAGCAAGTGGGCGACTGATAAGGGCACGCATACATCGGGGCAGCGCCCCATTAACGTTGAGTTCAGAGCGATAGCTCCCGGATGGCCCGTCACCTGGGAGCTACCCGGAAGCTTGGCTTCAGGCGTTCCTAAATCCGTGGCGATAAACTACGCCTATGTTGAAGACCGAGCCTTGCCTATTGTGATTTCTGTCGCACCAACGGCCATGCGGGCCACTTCTGTCAGACAAACCGCTAGTGACCCAGTGTCGGACTTATACTGAATCGAACACGCGAAGCGCTTGTCCTGAACGGTCGCCTGATGCAGCCGTGATCCGTTTGGGCATACAAGATCCCATGACCAACGCTATTTCCCTTCGGGAAGTCTCGACGAAAGGAACAAATCTTCACCCGTTGTTTCCCGGTGCAGCCGGAAACGATCTTTCCGAAGAGCGGGTACTCAAAAAGATGGCCAGAGTTCTTAAGATCCTCGCGCCCATCTCACTGATCTCTGTGCTGGCTCTTGCGGGCTGCACGGACAGCAATGAGGCAGCGCAGGTATCGGGCAGCGGAGCCCTCAAGAGAGCGAAGGACAACTCGGCGGTGCCGGTCGTGGTAAGCAAGGCCGGGCGGAGCTCATTTCCGGTGGAATTGCGCAGCATCGGTACGGGCCAGGCATTTAAAACCGTCTCCGTAGAGTCGCAGGTGGCGGGTATCGTCAAGGAAGTGCATTACCGCCAAGGGCAGTTGATTCACCAGGGCGACCTGCTGATCACGATGGACAAGAGTCCTTTTCTCGCGGCCCTGGCACAGGCCGAAGCGGCGCTCGCCAAGGACAAAGCGCAAGCCCAACTCAGTCGGGCCGAACTGCAGCGCTATAGCGAACTCGACAAGCAAGGAATCATCTCCAAGGAGCAGTACGAGCAATCTGTGGCAACCTCAACGGCCGCGCGAGCCACCGTGCAAGCCGATGAAGCCGCCATACAGACGGCAAAAATACAACTTTCCTACTGCTCGATTTACGCTCCCATCAGCGGCGTGGCCGGAGCTCAGCTCGTTTATCCGGGAGCCACGGTCAAGGCGAACGATGTCCCGGTTCTGGTCGTGATCAATCAGGTTTCTCCGATCTACGTCGATTTCGCGGTTCCCCAGCAGTATCTGGGATCCATCAAGAGCTTCATGGCGCGCTCCCATTTGGAAGTGCAGGCCACGCCGCCCGGCTATTCGGTTGCCGAAAAGGGCATTCTAACGTTCGTCAACAACACTGTCGACTCCAGCACAGGTACGATTCATCTGCTGGCTTCGTTTCCCAACACCGATCAGCGTCTTTGGCCTGGGCAGTTTTCAGATGTCCTGCTGCGGCTCAACGAGGAGCAGAACGTCTTGGTGATTCCGTCGCAGGCCGTGCAGACGGGACAACAAGGCGATTACGTGTTCGTCACGAAACCGGACATGACGGTCGAGGTCCGGCAAGTGAAAGTGGGGCAAAGCGTCAACAACCAGACGCAGGTGCTGCAGGGGCTTTCCGAAGGCGAAACCGTGGTCATCGACGGGCAAGTGCGGCTGGTTCCCGGGACCAAGGTTTATTTCAGCAAGGGGCTCTGACGAGGCTGGAATCTCATGAATCTCTCTGAAGTTTTTATTCGCCGACCGGTCATGACCAGCCTGGTGATGATCGCCATTCTCCTGTTTGGCATTCTCGGCCACCGCGAACTGGCCGTCAGCGACCTGCCCAACGTCGACTTCCCCACCATTCAGGTGACCGCCGGACTTCCGGGCGCCAGTCCGGAAACCATGGCTTCGTCCGTCGCAACGCCGCTGGAAAAACAGTTCACCACCATTGCCGGACTGGACTCGATGACTTCGACCAGTTCGCTGGGAAACGCGCAGATTACCCTCCAGTTCAATCTCAATCGCAACATTGATTCTGCCGCTCTCGACGTGCAGACGGCGATTGCGGCCGCCTCCAATCAGCTTCCGCCCAACCTGCCTTCTCCGCCCACCTTTCGCAAAGTGAATCCGGCTGACCAGGCCATCTTTGCGCTGGCGGTCACCTCACCGACGCTTCCGCTCTATGAAGTCGATAAGTACGCGGAAAACTTGATCGCAGAGCAGATCTCCGAGGTTCCCGGCGTGGCCCAGGTCAACGTCATGGGCGGGGCGACGTACGCGGTGCGGGTGGACGTAGACCCCCGGGCCCTTGCCAGCCGAAAAATCGGCATTGACGACGTGACGCAGGCAATTCAAACCGCCAACGTCAACTTGCCGATGGGAACCCTCTCCGGCGCTCACAAAGCCTACAACATCCAATCCAACGGGCAACTCTCAGACGCCAAGGTTTACCGCCCGTTCATCGTTGCTTATCGTAACGGGGCGCCGGTGCGGCTCGATCAGGTCGCTACCGTCAGCGATGGTGTCCAGGATCAGTACATCGCGAGCTGGGTGAACGGCATTCCGGGCATCATGCTGTCGGTTCAGCGGCAGCCGGGCACCAACACCGTCGAAATCGTCGATAACATCCGCAAATTGATTCCGCGCTTTTTTTCGATGATCCCGCCATCGGTGAATCTGTCGGTCGAATACGACCGGTCTGTTCCCATCCGCGAGTCGGTGGACGACGTCCAGTTCACGCTACTACTCGCGATCTTTCTGGTCATACTCGTCATCTTTCTTTTTCTGCGCAATGTTTCCGCCACCATCATGCCGAGCCTGGCGTTGCCGATGGCGATCGTGGGCACCTTTGCCGTGATGTACCTGTTCGGTTACACGATCGACACCTTATCGTTGCTGGCGCTGATCCTGTCGGTCGGCTTCGTGGTCGATGACGCCATCGTGATGCTGGAAAATATCGTGCGTCATCGGGAGATGGGCAAGGGAGCGCTGGAAGCGGCGCTCGATGGCTCGAAAGAAATCAGTTTCACGATTGTGGCGATGACGGTGTCCCTCGCCGTCGTCTTCCTGCCGGTGTTTTTCATGCCCGGCGTTTTCGGACGCCTGCTCCACGAGTTTGCGGTGGTTACGATTTCCGCGGTGATGGTTTCCGGCCTGGTTTCCGTGACGCTTACGCCGATGCTATGCAGGCGCTACCTGCGGCCCCAGCACGGGAAGCGGCACAACTGGCTGTATCGCAAACTGGAAGGCATCGTAGAGGCGTGGACGCGCTGGTATGGGGTGACCCTTCGGTGGGCGCTGCGACATCGGGTTTTGGTGATGCTTTCCGGGGCGTTGATCCTGGCGGGAACGGCTTGGGAGTTCTGGTCGATTCCGAAAGGGTTCCTGCCGGAAGAAGATACGTCGCAGATTGCGGTTTCCACTGAGGCCCGGCAGGGGATTTCCTTCGATTCGATGAAGGCGCATCAGGAGGCCGTGAATCGAATTCTCATGGCCGACCCCAGCGTGATTCAATTCTTCTCTAATGTGAGCGCTTCAAACAACAACGGCCTCAATAACGGCCGGGCGTTTCTGCATTTAAAGGATCCTTCGGACCGTCCCTGGACCGACAACCCGCGCTACGATCGCCTGCTGGAGCGTTACGGCCATGTCGTGGTCCTCGGCTCCGCGGTCCGGTGGATGCGCCCACTGTTCGAACATCAATTCACTGTCACCGACGTGATGCAAGGGTTGCAGCCGAAGCTGAACAAAATTCCCGGCATACGGGTGTTTATGCAGAATCCGCCCGCCATCCGCATCGGCGGGCGGATTTCCAAGAGCCTGTATCAATACACGCTGTCCAGCCCGGACATCGATCAACTCTATAAGTCCGCGCAGTTGATGCTGGCGAAGCTGAGGACTTCGAACACGCTGGCGGACGTCACCACCGACCTGCAGATTGAGAATCCTCAGGCCAACGTTGTCGTCGACCGCGACAAGGCATCGGCTTTGGGAGTAACAGCGGAGGCGGTCGAAAGCGCCCTTTACAGCGCTTACGGCCAGCGTTTGATCTCGCCGATTTACACTTCGAACAATGAATACTGGGTTGTCATGCAGGTACAGAACCGCTTCCAGAGCGATCCGGCCAAGCTTTCGGAGTTGTACATCCACTCTTCCAGCGGCGAACTGGTGCCGCTTAGCGCCGTCTCAAAATTCGTGACCGGCGTTGGCCCTCTCACGGTCAACCATACCGGCCAGCTCCCCTCGGTCACCATCTCTTTCAATTTAAAACCCGGCGTCGCTCTGGGCAACGCGGTGAACGAAATCGAAAGCCTCTCCCGTTCAACGCTGCCCATCTCCATCGACAGCAGCTTCCAGGGCACGGCCCAAGCGTTCCAGCAGTCCCTGACCGGCCTGGGCATTCTGCTCATCGTGACGGTGGTGGTCATCTACCTGGTGCTGGGCATACTTTACGAGAGCTTCATTCATCCGATTACGATTCTTACGAGCCTGCCGGCTGCGGCTTTTGGCGGCCTGGCTACGCTCTCGCTGTTTCACATGCAGCTCGATCTTTATGGGTTTGTCGGTTTGATCATGCTCATCGGCATTGTGAAAAAGAATGCCATCATGATTATCGATTTTGCGCTGGATCTCGAGCGCAAGGGAAATTACACCGCCAGCGAATCAGCCTACCAGAGCAGCATGATTCGCTTCCGCCCGATCATGATGACCAGTGCCTGCACGATTATGGGCACCCTGCCCATCGCGATCGGGATTGGCGCCAACGCCGGCGCGCTGCGCTCATTGGGTCTGTGCGTGGTGGGCGGGCTACTCTTTGGCCAGATCGTAACGCTCTATATTACCCCTGTGTTTTACACCTATATGGACGCTTTGCTGAAGTGGCGTCACTCCGGCCAGCGCACAGCGACTCAGGAATCGGCCGGCGAGGCCGTACTTACGCGCATCGGCGAGCACCATACCCAGGATTGAGCTGCGACCGCGTATTGGGCTCAATAGTCAAAGAATGTATTTTGTAAGAACCTTTCAGTTCAAAAGGTAATGGGGGCCTCCTGTTACAGTTCTTCGTGTTCGACTCGCACGCGGCTTCAGCTCCGGGACTGCAACGGCACAGCCGCCCAGGGCCTGGCATCTGCCGTAGCCGGTCGTAAATGAGGTGAACAAGTGCGGCTACGCTGAACGACGAGGTCACGCGCAAGCGGACGAGAAGTCGCCTTTTCGGAGAAGTGTTGGCCAAATACGGACTGAAGCGTCGGCTTCTTGACCGGTTAGCGTATCTGCTCGGCTAGCTCGATGATGATACCTTCCGGGCCGCGGACGCAGCAGAGCCGGTAGGTGTCCTCGTAGCGCTCCAGCTTGCCGACGAGTTCAGCGACGCGGGCTCGCAGGCGGGCAACGATGGCGTCGATGTCCTCGACCGCGAATGC
>DATIMM010000029.1:0-25645 GCA_035475295.1 Bryobacteraceae bacterium | reverse complement strand
GCGAAGGCAGGGAGGTCCCTGCTATTCTGGCCAACACCGCAAGCGTAAGAGCTCATGGAGATTGATTAGTTGACTACTCTATTACTGTTTTAGTGGAAGCCGGAGTAAACTTCAAGAACCAATTGCAATGGACAGCGACTGATTCGCCGACCGGAAAAATGAGCCCGTAAGGCAAGCCGGCTACGCCGGTCCCAAGTCACGCAGCACGGTGGTGCAAGACTCGAATTCCGGATGTTGCCAAAACGACAAGGGAAGTTTGGTGAGGAAAGAAACGCACCTGTGCAGTGCAATTCATTGGGGCGGCTGGTGGGATTCGAACCCACGACATCCAGAACCACAATCTGGCGCTACTACCGGCTGAGCTACAGCCGCCATATAATCGTCAGTTTACCATTCCGGCGAATGACGGTCCGCTGCTGCTTACATCAGGCTGATTGGGTCCACATCGATAACCAGCGCCGTCGCACTCCAGCCTTCCTGCCCGGCGTAGCGGCGAAGTTTATTTAATAACTCCCTCAGAACCGTTCGTTTCGCGGCTTTCAGCAGAATCTGGTAGCGGAATTCATTCTTCAATCGGGGTACTGGAGCCTCTGCCGGGCCCATCACGCGTACGCCTTCCGCCGCCGGCTCCAGCAGGTATCCGAGTTCCGTTGCTTTGCGCAAAGCCTCTTCCTGCTTTTCTGCCCGGACCACCACGTTTGCAAAAGCAGCGAAAGGCGGATAGCGTAACCACTTCCGAAATTCAATCTCCTTCCGATAGAATCCTTCGTAGTCTTGCTCCGAGGCAAAGCGAATGGCATAGTGGTCTGGATTCAATGTCTGGACAATCACGCGGCCCGGCACGTCACCGCGTCCCGCTCGCCCGGCCGCCTGTGTTAAAAGCTGAAAACTTCGCTCAGCGGCCCGGAAGTCCGGCATGCTTAACCCGATGTCGGCCAGTACCACGCCCACCAGCGTGACATTGGGGATGTCGTGCCCTTTAGCTATCATCTGCGTTCCGACCAGAATGTCGATCTCGCCGTTGCGAAAGGCGTGCAGGATCCGTTCAAAGCTCCCTTTCCCGCTCGCGCTATCGCGGTCCAGCCGAGCAATTCGCGCTACCGGCAGTACTTGGTGCAACTCATCTTCCACCCGTTCCGATCCGGTTCCCAGAAACTGTATAAAGTCGCTGCCGCATTTGGGGCATTCTTCAGGAATCTTCTCTGCATAACCGCAGTAGTGGCATAACATGCGGCGGTCACGCCGATGGTGGGTCAGCACAACGGAGCAGTTGGTGCATTGCAGGCGTTCACCACAGGAACGGCATACCACGAAGCTCGAAAACCCGCGCCGGTTTAGCAATAGCATCGTCTGCTCACCCTGGGCGAGCCGCTGTTCCATTTCTTCGACAAGCTTGCGCGAAAACGTGGACTGCTTTTTCGTTTCCAGGAACTCCACTCGCATATCCACGATTTCGACTTGCGGTAGAGGGCGTTTTGCGATGCGCTCCGGCATGCGCAGCATCGTGTACTTTCCCTGGTCGGCGTTGTAACGGCTTTCGACGCTCGGCGTCGCGGACCCCAGAATCGCCACGGCGTTTGCCTCTTTTGCCCGCATCAGCGCCACATCACGCCCGTGATAACGGGGCGTGTCCTGCTGTTTATAGCTCCCGTCGTGCTCTTCGTCCACGATCACCAAGCCCAACGCCTGGACCGGTGCGAATACTCCGGATCGGGTTCCTACCACAACTCTGGCTTGTCCCCGCCGTATCCGCCGCCATTGATCAGCGCGCTCCGCGTCCCCGAACGCTGAGTGCAATATTGCTACCTGCTTACCAAAACGGTGAAAGAACTGCCCAGCCATGGCAGGCGTCAAGGCAATCTCCGGCACTAGCAGCAGCGCGTTTTTGCCGAGGCCCAAAGCGGTTTCAATGCTTCGGAGGTAAACTTCGGTCTTTCCTGAGCCGGTCACTCCCTGCAGCAGAAAGGCCTTGAATTGCCCTGATTTCAAGGCTTCATCGACTGAGGCGCACGCCGTCTGCTGATCGGTGTTCAGCTGCGGAACCGGCCGTTCGAACCCAGAAGCGACGGATACTTGTTCGATCTCCAGTTTAATTAACTCGCGCCTGGCCAATGCACGCGCGGCCTCGCTTGCGCGCTTGATGGTCTCCCCCAGGACCGCCAAATTATGCTGCCCCGGATGCAGTTCCAAAAACGCAAGCAGTTCCCGTTCCGGTTTTTTTAATTTGATGTCGAGCTCTGGTCGTCGCAGAAATTCAGCTTGCAACTTTTCTGCCGGTAGTCGCAGCGGATCCTTACCCTCATGTTTTTCCTCGGCGATTACCCAACCGCGTTTCACCAGTCCTCGCAAGGCCGGTTTCGCTCCTGCAACTTTGGCGGCCAGATACTCTGCTGATCTTTGCCGGTCCTGCAACAGCGAGAGCACCTGAAGTGCTGCATCGGTTTCAGGCTTAACGATCAACTGTCTCGCTACATCGCGCCCCGCCTCGGTCAGGTCGTAGAGTGTGGTGCGCCGCGTTTCGCCGCTTAGCGGAAGCATTCCCCGCAGCACCTCTCCTAGAGGCGCGCAGTAGTACTCTGCGATCCACCGCGCCAGGCGGAGCAGTTCCTCATCCAGGGCGGGTTCGGCGTCCAGCAGCTTCAGGACGGATCGTGCGCTTTGTGCCGGAGTCTCGCTATGCAACCGTAAAACCACGCCCGTCAACTTGCGGCTGCCAAAGGGAACCAGCACGCGGCATCCGACTTGAACACGGTGCCGCAAAGTGACCGGCAGCTCATAAGTGAATGAGCGGTCTACCGGCACCGGAACGCTGACGTCGCAGTAGGGATTTCCTTCCTCAGCCATCTAGCTGGCCAATGGCCGCAAAAGCTCCTCGCAGGGCAGGGTAAAGTGAGCGGTAGATTTCGTAGCGCTGCCGGTAAAACTCGACCGCCTTGCCTGTGGGCCTCTTATCCCCAACTTCTTTCACCACGACCTTTCCGACTTCGGCCGCGCTTCCATATTCGCCCGTCCCGATCATTGCCAGCAAAGCCGCTCCGTACGCAGACCCTTCCTGCGTCTGCAGCGTCACGACTCGCTTGTCGAATATGTCCGCAAAAAGCTGGTGCCAGAACGGGCTCTTGGCTCCCCCTCCTGATAGTCTCACCAGGGAAGGATTTGCTCCCAGTTCTTCGATAATCTGAAGTCCATCTTTCTGGCTGTAACAAACGCCTTCCAGGATGGCGCGGCCCAGATCGGCGCGTTGATGTTTCGCTGTCAGGCCAATCCATGCCCCTCGAGCATTCGCATCCAAGTGTGGCGTCCGCTCGCCCATCAAGTAAGGGAGCCAAAATAATCCATGGGCTCCCGCTGGGGAAAGCGTCGCCTCAGCGGTAAGGTCGTCGTATTCCACACCTGGCGCAAAACGGTTTCGAAACCATTGCAAGCTTAGCCCCGCTCCCTGCGTCACGCCCATGACATGCCACACGTTCGGGATAGCGTGACAAAACGTGTGAACCCGCCCTTGCGGATCGTAGGCCGGTTTGTCCAGGTAGGCAAAGACTACGCCTGAGGTGCCGATCGTGCAGGAAACAGTGCCCGTTTCCGTGATTCCGTTCCCGATCGCACTGGCCGCCTGGTCACCGGCGCCGGCTACTACGGGCGTCCCTTCGCTCAATCCGGTCTCGTCGGCTGCCGCTGCTGTGACTCTCCCGGTCACTTCTCGCGATTCGTAGGCTTTCGGCAGAATGCCCCGATCTAGGCCTAGCCCACTTACCATTTGCTCGGACCAGTTCCGGTGGACAACATCGAACAGCGCTGTCCCGCTCGCATCCGAAACATCCGTGGCGAACTCGCCGGTCAGCTTAAATCGTGGATAGTCTTTCGGCAATAAAATCTTTCGTACAGCCTCAAATTTCCGGGGTTCATTGTCGCGCACCCACAGTAGCTTGGGCAGGGTAAAGCCTGTAAGTACCGGGTTGGCAGTCCACTTCAGAATGTTCTCCGGTCCAAGCTTCGCGTTAATTTCATCTACCTGGCGCTGACTTCGCTGATCGCACCAGATGAGCGCCGGACGGACGACCTTGTCATGCTGATCCAGTAGTACCAGTCCGTGCATTTGCCCTGTCAACCCGATACCGCTGATGGCCGATCCATTGACGCCAGATTCTTTTAGAACACCGCGAATAGCCTCGGCTGAAGCCCGCCACCAGTCGTCAGGATCCTGCTCTGCCCACGACGGCTTGGCCATCTGCATCTCTTCGTGGGGGGCCGTATAGGTGGCCACTACCCGCCCATGCGTGCTGATCAATAAAGCTCGTGAGCCGCTGGTTCCTACATCGAGTCCAAGCCAATACATCCGTTCGCTTCTCCTTAGCGAGAATCATTGAATTCCTGAAGTGCCTCGAGCCTCATGGACGGCTCTGTGTCTTTCCGTTGAAAAGGCAGGTATGCCGCTCCGTACAGTCCAGCCTCACTCCCCAGTGTTGCCTTTTCTATCTTGGTCTCCGTGCGCGAATACGTGTACGAACGCCGCTTCACTTCGGCAAACATGGTAGGCGCGAACATATCCCAGGCCGGCAGAGGGCCCCCACTCAGCAGATACAAAGGAAAGTTGAACAGGTTTATCAGATTGGCGAGTGCGATGCCCAACGCTCGTCCCATGCACTCAAACACGACCTTTGCCCTGCCGTTTCCCGCCACTGCCATTTCGTAAACATCGGAGGCTGTGATCCTGTTGTCACCTAGGCCCAACAGGCGCGCCATAGCTACCACGGCCGTGGCCGACGCATGCTTCTCGAGGCATCCTTGATTACCGCAGCCACAAGGATTACCGTCTGGATAAACTGTCATGTGCCCCGGTTCGCCGGCCATTCCTGCAAATCCGTGCAGGACCTTGCCGTCGATAATAATGCCGCCACCGATTCCTGTCCCTAACGTAAGCAGAAACAGGCTATTCACTCCTCGTCCGGCTCCCATCCAATGCTCGCCTAGCGCAGCCGCGTTCGCGTCGTTCTCCAGCAGAATAGGGATTCCTAACCGGTTCTGAACATCATCGCGTATCGGAAAATTCGTGAACGGAAGGTTTGCCGCACTGACGATCACCCCGGTGTCCATCTGTATGTATCCAGGTACCCCAATGCCGACGCCCCGCAACTCACCGGCTCCTACTCGCTCCTGTACGCCTCGCACAAGGGCGACGATCCCGGCAACAATTTCTTCCCGGCTACCTTCGCGGTTGGGTGTTGCTATGGAGTAACGGTCTAATTGCCGGCCGTTTTCATCGATTGCCGCAGCGCGTAAATTCGTTCCGCCCAGGTCGACGCCAATCGAGTATGCGCTCATGCGCCTGAATCATAGCAAACCGCCATTGTTCAGGCCAACTCGCGGCAGTTCGCTCTGGTGTGGTTCTCCGGGCGGCAAATAGGCAACATCGAGCCAGAAGTGCGCTGCCGCCTGAATCGTGCTGAGAAAAGAATCCAGGTCCACTGGCTTACGCAAGTAGCAATTGGCAAACAAGGCATAGGCGTCTCGGACATCCCGCTCTGATTCGGAAGTGGTCAATACCGCTACCGGAATGGGCCTGAACTCGACGTTTTCCTTCAGCCTTTTCAAGATTTCACGGGAATTCGACTTCGGCAAATTGAAGTCCAAGAAGATAAGATTAGGTCGTGGGGCCTCGGAATAGCGACCTTCTCTTCGCATAAACTGCAGCGCTTCATCGCCATCGCTGGCGACGTGAATCGCAACTGGCGGATGTACGTCCCGAAAAGCCTCATGCATGAGGCGTACATCCGCAGGATTGTCCTCGATGATGAGTACTACCCGCTGTCCCGGCAAATTGTTTTCCTGCTTTCCGACGATAGCAAACCCGGTGAGAAGATCAATTGCCTTCCTGGAACGGTCTCTGGCTTGTTCCTGAGGGGCTTGGAACAGGCTATGCCCTCAGACAGTCAAAGAAATAAAAGCTTCCGAACGGCTCCGCGATTCGGCGTGAGAGGTGCGACTATGCTTTTCCGCTGTTGATTAGCCCCTGCAACGCAAGCTCCGCAATCGCGTCGGCGAATGCCAGGCATAGGGGTTGATGTCCCGCCAGCAAGCGGAAGTAAAAAGGTCCGTACAACAGGTCCAGCAGGTGCCCCAAATCAATGTCCCTACCGAGGGAACCGGTTTCCTGGTGCTTTTTCAGTACCGTCTTGGCCTGCCGCCGTCTTGGCTCAACCCAAACTGTGCGAAAGGATTCGGCGATCTCTGGATCGCTCTGTGCCGCCTCGATGAATCCCGCAAAGCTACGCCCTCGGGGCCCGGTCAGCAAGGTAACGAAGTTCCGCAACTGAATTCGAATGTCTTCCGCCAGGTCGCCCGTGTCGGGAAACGGTGTTTCCTGTGCCACGGCTTCGCGCAACGCTTCCAGCAGCACGGCAGCTTTGTTCGGCCACCATCGGTAAATTGTTGATTTACTTGCGCCAGCACGCTCCGCGATGGAATCCGTCGTGATATTAACGTAACCGGACTCCTCCAGAAGCTCTAGCGCCCCTTGTAGAATCCGCGCCCTGGCCTCTTCGTCACGGGGCCTGCCTCGCCCCCGCTGACAGCCCTCTTCGAGCTGAATACTTGATGTGCCCATCTACTGATTACCCACTATGCTGGCGCAATGCTGCATCCAGCTCCCTACCCGATCGCTGTATTTTCCCCGTCGTTTGCGATGTTACAAAAAAACGGAAGCCTTGCGCAATATCGAAACCTTGTCGTATCGTAAATTAATGAGGCCTATAGTTCGGCCTCAGGCCCGCCTGGAATTCTGAATGTGGATTGTCAAAGTTGCACTTTCGCGCCCTTATACGTTCGTCGTTCTGGCGCTGCTCATTCTGATTGCTAGTCCGATTGTTATCTTCCGCACTCCGACCGACATCTTCCCAAACATAGATATTCCTGTTGTCTCGGTCATCTGGAATTACAACGGCTTGGCTCCCGAACAAATGGAAGGGCGCATCACCACCGTTTTTGAACGCGTTCTTACCACGACGGTCAACGACATTAGCCATATCGAATCCACGACATTGAACGGCAGGTCGATTGTCAAAATCTTTTTCCAGCCCAATGCCAATCTAACCACCGGTATTGCGCAGGTATCTGCGATATCACAGACAATCCTCAAGCAGATGCCATCTGGAACCACGCCGCCGATCGTTATCAGTTACAGTGCGTCCACGGTTCCTATCTTGCAGTTGGCCCTATCCGGAAAGGGTTTGCAGGAGCAAGACCTTAACGATATCGCCATGAACTTCATTCGTCCGCAGCTTGTCACCGTTCCGGGTGCGGTGGTCCCATATCCCTACGGCGGCAAGCAGCGGCAGGTCATGATCGATCTCAACCAGTCCCAATTGCAGGCCAAAGGTATTTCGCCTTTCGAGGTTGTGAGCGCGGTAAATAGCCAAAATCTGCTGCTGCCTTCTGGAACGGCAAAAATCGGTCAGTTCGAATACGACGTCGACATGAATTACAGCCCGCAGAAGATCGCGGAGATTGGTGATTTTCCGATAAAGGTGGTAGGAAATTCCACAATTTACCTACGTGATGTGGCTAATATCCGAAACGGATTCTCGCCTCAAACCAACATGGTCCGCAACGATGGCCAGCATAGTGTGCTGGTCAGCATCCTCAAGGCTGGCAGCGCGTCAACTCTTGACGTCGTACAAGGAATAAAAGATCTGGTGCCGCGTATCGCGCCCACGCTTCCTCCTCAGCTGAAAATTCAGCCCTTAGCGGATCAATCCATCTTTGTACGTGCGGCCATAAGCGGGGTTATACGCGAAGCCGTTATTGCCGCCTGCCTCACAGGCATCATGATTCTGATCTTTCTGGGAAGCTGGCGGAGCACTCTGATCATTGCAGTCTCAATCCCCCTGTCGATCCTGACGTCCATTATTTGTCTCAGCGCCCTGGGAGAGACCATCAATATTATGACCCTCGGGGGGCTGGCGCTCGCCGTCGGTATTCTTGTCGATGATGCCACTGTCACTATCGAAAACATTGAGCGCCACCTGGAAGAAGGCCACGAGCTACACACCGCTATCCTCGAGGGCGCGGCTCAGATTGCGGTCCCTGCCTTAGTCTCCACCCTCTGTATCTGCATTGTGTTTCTGCCAATGTTCTTCCTCAGCGGCGTCGCCAAATTCTTGTTTGTTCCGTTGGCCGAAGCGGTCGTGTTCGCCATGCTGGCGTCGTATGTTTTGTCCCGCACGCTTGTTCCCACCATGGCGATGTATTTGCTGCGGCTGCACGAACATACCCAGGGCAAGTCCCGGAATCCGCTGGTTCTGTTTCAACGCTCGTTTGAGCGGGGATTTGAGCGGGTGCGTGCGCAGTACTCCGCCGTACTCACCACACTTGTTTATCGCCGTAAAATCTTTATCCCAGTATTCCTGGCTGTGTGCATTTCGTTCGCTGCTCTTGTCCCTTTCCTTGGGCAAGATTTCTTCCCCAACACCGACTCAGGGCAGTTCGCCTTGCACATGCGGGCGAAAACCGGCACCCGTATAGAAGATGCCGCGCGAATAAATGACTTGGTCGACAAAGCCATCCGCCGCGTCGTTCCAAAGAACGAGCTGGTTACGATTCTGGACAACCTGGGAATGCCGTACAGCTCAATCAACACGTCGTACAGCAACACCGGCCTGATCGGAGATTCAGACTCGGACATTCTGGTCACCCTGACGGAAAAACACCATCCGACCGCGGACTATGTACGTGAGCTCCGCAAGGTTCTGCCGCGCGAATTTCCCGGGGTAATCTTCTATTTTCTTCCGGCTGATATGGTCAGTCAGATCCTGAATTTCGGCCTGCCGGCTCCCATCGACGTGATGATCGTCGGAAACAACGTGGAACAGACTCGTGTCTATGCCAATCGCCTGCTGCCTCAGTTAAAACGAATTTCGGGTGCGGTCGATCTGCACATCCAGCAAGCCTTCGACGGCCCAAAGCTTCACATCGAAATCGATCGCACCAAAGCGGCCCAGAGTGGCTTCACTCAGCTCAACCTGGCGCAAAACTTGCTCACTTCACTTAGCGGCAGTTTCCAGACCCAACCCCAGTTTTGGCTGAATCCCGCCAACGGGGTTAACTACAGCCTGGTAACGCAGACCCCTCAGTACGATATTCAATCGATTCAGGAGCTTCGCAACATTCCGATAAGCGGCGGTGCCCAAAGCCAAACGCGGCCGGGGGTTCTCAGCGATCTTGCCAGCATCAGCCGTGAGCCGGAAATGGCCGATATAAGCCACTACAATATCCGCCGCACGGTCGACATCTATGGCTCCGTGCAGGATCGCGATCTCGGTGGCGTCGGCCGCGACATCGAGAAAGTAGTGAAGGCCAACAGCAAGTATCTGCCGCGCGGAACACGCGTGGTGGTCGCCGGCCAGTTGCAGACAATGCAGACCTCTTATACGGGATTATTGTACGGCCTGATCGGAGCCATCGTACTGGTCTACCTGCTGATCGTCGTTAACTTCCAGTCGTGGCTCGATCCCTTCATTATTATTACTGCGCTTCCGGCAGCACTCTCGGGTATCGTAGTATTCCTGTTCGTGACTCACACAACCCTAAGTGTTCCGGCACTCATGGGAGCTATTATGTGCATGGGCGTCGCGACAGCAAACAGCATTCTGGTTGTCAGCTTTGCGAAGGAACAACTGGCGCAGCATGGTAGCTCCGTGGAAGCTGCTTTGCAGGCGGGTTTCACACGTTTTCGCCCCGTATTGATGACAGCGCTTGCCATGATCATCGGCATGGTCCCTATGGCTATGGGCCTTGGTGAAGGCGGTGAGCAGAATGCGCCACTTGGTCGCGCCGTCATCGGCGGACTGCTTTGCGCAACGGTCGCCACTCTCGTCTTTGTTCCGGCCGTTTTCGCCTTATTGCACGGCTCGAAAAAGCCGGACGGGACCGTGCCGGAGAATCTTAGGGCCAATCGGCCTGTTCACGCATGATGGACGGAGAAGACATGAAAGTCGAAGAAGAACCAAACCGAACCCTAGCTGACCCGCCTCGCACGGGCCCTTCGGCCGACGAGGCGCAAAGAGCATCCTCCAAAAACGGTTCCTGGATCGGCCTCGGAGTTGTTGTGTTAATCGCGGCGGCCATCCTCGCGTTTGTCATTTTTTCGGGCGTGTCGGAACGTGCAAAGGCCAGCACGGCTTTGAAACACGAAACTTTGCAAAGCTCTGTGCTGACCGTCGCCGTGGTCCGTCCGGTGCGTAGCGCGGCCGGCGAAGAAATCATTCTGCCTGGGAGTATGCAGTCCTTTATCGACACACCTATCTGGGCGCGGGCCACGGGTTACCTCAAGAAATGGTATGTCGATATCGGGGGGCACGTGAGGGCCGGTCAACTTCTAGCGGTTATCGAATCGCCTGAGGTCGATAAGCAATTGGAACAGGCGAAAGCAAGCCGGGAAACGGCGGACGCAAATTACCGCTTTGCCGCTTCTACGGCCAAACGCTACGTCGATCTGCTTAAAACCGACTCCGTTGCAAAGCAGGAAACGGATCAAATGGTAAGTGCCGCTGCCGCCCAGAAGGCAACGCTTGACGCCATGACCCAAAACGTAAAACGGCTGGAACAGATGCAGTCCTTTGAACGAGTGTACGCTCCGTTTGACGGTGTGATCACGGCCCGCAATGTTGACGTCGGTGCCTTAATTGACGCCGGGGCAAATACTCCTGGCAAAGAGCTGTTCCACGAGGGGCAAATCAACACTCTTCGTACCTACGTCAACGTTCCTGAAATGTACTCTCGCGCAGCCCAACCTGGCGTTAAGGCCTACCTGACGCTGGAGGAGTACCCGGGTCGTAAGTTCACAGGTACAGTCGTCCGAAATGCGAACGCTATCGACACATCCTCCCGTACCTTGCTAGTGGAAGTAGATGTTAAGAATCCGACAGGAGAACTGCTGCCCGGCTCTTATGTCTCGGTCCACCTCAAAATCCCATCGAAGATTGCGGGTCTCGTGATTCCTGCAAATACCCTGATCTTTCAATCTGAAGGTCTCCAAGCTGCCGTTGTGAGGAATGGGCACGCCGCGTTGGTCCCCATCAAAATCGGGCACGATTACGGGAATACGGTGGAGGTCGTTTCCGGCCTGGGGCCAGACGATGAAGTGATCGTAAATCCGAGCGACTCCATTACCGACGGCGAGCCTGTCCAAATCACGCGGCACCAGAATTCCTGAGGACGTCCGCGCGAACAAGTCTGAATCTCAGTCCATGAACCGGAAAGTCATTTTAGTTTTTGCGGCCGTCTCCACGCTCCTCACCAGTTGCATGGTCGGACCGAAGTACTCTAAGCCCTCCGCACCGGCCGCTCCATCGTATCGAGAGCAGCCGCCCTCCAGCTTTACTGGGTCTGGCGGGTGGAAAACCGCTCAGCCCAAGGATTCTCTCCTTCGTGCGAAGTGGTGGGAGCTGTTTAACAGTCCCGACTTGAACGCCCTGGAGGAGCAGATCGAGCCTGCTAATCAAAACCTAAAGGTCTCTGAGGCGAACTTCAACCAGGCACGCCAGTACATCACGGTGAATAAGGCCTACCTGGCCCCGACCGTTGCAGTCAACCCCTATCTCGACAGTGTGCATCAGTCCAGTAACCGTCCGTTCCTCGTCTCGAAAGGCTTCACCTCTGCCGACTTCTACTTTCCAGCCGATGTTTCGTACGAACTAGATCTATGGGGTCGTATCCGCCGTACAATCAATGCGGCCAAAGAGTCGTTTCAAGCCACTGCGGCGGATCTCGAGGCTGTCAAACTGTCTTTGCACGCCGAGCTTGCTACGGACTACTTCGAGGCACGCAGCCTGGACCGCGAAAAGCAGCTTCTGGACGATACTGTAGCGCAGTATGAAAAAGCACTCACGTTAACTCGTAATCGATTTGAGGGTGGGATTTCGTCCAAAGCTGAGGTTGCGCAGTCGGAAACACAACTCAAGCAGGTGCAGGCCGAAGATATCGAGGTTGGGGTTGCCCGCGCTCAATACGAACACGCGATTGCCGTCCTGATTGGCGAAAATCCCGAAAGCTTCGTGATGAAGTATGAACCGGTGCAAGGAGCGCCACCGGTGATTCCGGTCGGCGTACCGTCTCAGCTTCTGGAGCGAAGACCGGACATCGCCGCCGCGGAGCGCCGCATGGCAGCCGTTAATGAGCAGATCGGTATCGCGGAAGCTGCTTACTATCCCACTCTGTCCATCACGGCGACAGGCGGATTCGAGGGCAATAGTATTACCAACTGGTTCACCTGGCCCAGCCGCTTTTGGTCGGTGGGTCCTCAATCCAGCGAAATCCTTTTCGATCACGGCATTCGCCGCGCCCGGGTCAACATCGCCAAGTATGCTTATGAAGGCACTGTTGCCAGCTACCGGCAAACAACTTTGACCGCTTTTCAACAGGTGGAAGACAACCTCTCCACTCTTCGCATCCTCGAACAGGAAGCAGCGAGAGCCCATGAGGCCACCCAGGCTGCCGAAAGCTCGCTCCAGCTTTCCATCAACCGTTATAAAGGCGGATTGGTGACGTATCTGGAAGTGGTGACCGCGCAAAACATCGCCCTTACTAACGAACGCACGGAAGTGGACATACAGCGCCGCCGTATGGACGCCACGATCGCCCTTATCATGGCTCTCGGCGGCGGCTGGGACACAGCGAAGCTCCCGGCCACGTAGAGCCTTGGGGCAGTCGGCCGCTCACGCTCAACCGCAGCCTAAGCCTTGGCGCTGGAGGTCAGTTGAAACTTGGTCAGAAACGTCGTATCGAAGCGACCCGCCACAAACTCCGGATGCGATAAAATCTGCTCGTGGAGCGGAATCGAAGTATATATTCCCTCCACAACAAACATGCTGAGAGCCCGCTTCATGCGAATGATCGCCTCCTCACGGCTATCCCCGTAAGTGATCAGTTTTGCGACTAGCGAATCATAGTAAGGCGGAATAACGCTGTCGGTATAAACCGACGTATCGACACGGACGCCAATACCTCCGGGGAGATTCAAGCCCGTGATCCTGCCCGGAGATGGAGCGAACGTCTGCGGATGTTCCGCATTAATTCGGCACTCGATCGCGTGGCCGCGCAGTTTGACGGGGGTGGAAATGATCTCGTCCAACCGCTCTCCTGCTGCAATACGGAGCTGCGCCTTTACAAGATCGACTCCTGTGACGAATTCGGTAACCGGGTGCTCTACCTGAATGCGGGCATTTACCTCGATGAAGTACAGGTTGCGCTGGTCATCCATCAAAAATTCGACCGTTCCCGCGTTGGTATATCCGATGGCTTTCATCGCCGTCCGCAGCCGCTCAGAAATGTTCTTTCGGAGCTGAGGAGATACCGATGGCGACGGCGATTCCTCGATGAGCTTCTGGTGCCTTCGCTGGATAGAGCACTCACGCTCGCCCAGCACTTCTACATTTCCATGCTCATCGGCCAGCACTTGGAATTCAATATGGCGCGGTGCCTCCACCAACTTCTCCATGTAAACATCGCCGGAGGAGAATGCCGCAGCGGCTTCGGCCTGGGCTTGTGCCAGCAGGTTCGGCAAGTCTTCGTCGGATCGGACAATGCGCATGCCGCGACCCCCGCCCCCTGCGGCCGCTTTCAACATTACCGGATAGCCAATCCCTTTCGCCAGCTCAATCGCTTCCTCCGCACCGGAGAGCACACCCAGCGAACCTGGCAGAATCGGTACGCCAGCCTCTTTCATGATGGCGCGCGCGCGCTGCTTCAGCCCCATCTGGCGGATGACTTCCGGTTTGGGGCCGATGAACTTAATACGCGAAAGTTCACAGACTTCGGCGAAATCAGGATTCTCGCTAAGAAAACCGTACCCCGGATGAATTGCCTCCACGTTGGTAATTTCGGCGGCGCTGATTACGGAAGGAATGTCCAGATAGCTCCGGGAGCTTTTGGCCGGACCAATGCAGATCGCCTCGTCAGCGAAACGGACGTGAAGACTGTGGCGGTCGGCCTCTGAATAGACGGCAACTGTTTTGATGCCAAGATCTTTACAGGCGCAGATGATACGCAGCGCTATTTCGCCGCGATTGGCGATGAGTATTTTGCGAAACATGGGTGGACGATGTATCTAGTGAGGGCGAATCGTGAATAGCGTCTGCCCATATTCGACGGGCCGGCCATTTTCAACCAGCTTCGCTGCAACGGTGCCGGCGATCTCGGCCTCGATCTCGTTCATCAACTTCATCGATTCGATGATGCAAAGTACCTGACGCGGTTCAACACGATCTCCCACCTTCACGAACGAGGGCGCGCCTGGCGATGGAGCATCGTAATAAGTCCCCACGATGGGTGACTTCACTGGCACGCTATTCTCGTCTTCCACCGGCGTTGCCACGGCGTTGAGTTTAGCCGGAGCTTCTGTGGAAGACGCGGGTAAAGCAGGTTGAAAGGAGGCCGTCGGAGTGGTGCCAATGGAAACAGGAAGGGGCGTCGGTAGCAGAATTTCCTGGCTGGATCCCACCATGCTGCGCCGTATGCGAACGCGGTTCTCACCTCGTTGAACTTCCAGTTCAGCAACTCCGGACTCATTTACAACGCGGATCAGTTCTTTAATCTCGTCAATGTTCATTATTCACTCTTGCCCTCATCACACGGCCATCTATAAGGCAACCAGGTTCTTTTCCGTTGGCGTGAGTACTTCACACCCGTCGCCGGTCACCAGAACCGTGTCCTCAATTCGAATGCCGCCCGTATCGTCCGCATACACACCGGGTTCTATAGTGATGACCATACCTGGTTCCAGTTTCGTCTTTTCCCTTCGGCCTACACGCGGAAATTCGTGAATCTCCAGACCCAAGCCGTGCCCGGTCGAATGTACAAAGAGCCCGTCCATCCCGACTTTGCTCAGGACTTCACGAGCAGCCCGATCAACGGCCATGCAGGAGATGCCAGGTCTTACTGTGTCGATTGCGGCAAGTTGGCTTTCCAGCACCGCACGGTACATCTGGCGAGCTTTCCTGCCCAGCTTGCCTATCGCGTAGGTTCGCGTCATGTCGCTGGCATAGCCAGCAACGTTCGCGCCCATATCAATTAATAATAGTTGATCGTTCTGAATGGGCGCGTTTGTGGGGTGCGCGTGGGGCAGGGAACTACGCTGGCCAGAGGCCACAATCGTATCGAAAGCAGTGTTGTCCGCACCTAGCCTGCGCATACGGTATTCGATCTCTGCCGCCAGATCCACTTCACGCATGGAATGGCGGAAATGCCGTAAGGCCTGTTTAAGGGCCTCGGAGTTCAACAGGACAGAAGCCCGTATCGCTTCGATTTCTTGCGGTGATTTGACTGCCCGCAACTTCTCGACCGCGCTCGAAACGCCCTTCAATGTCAGCTCCCTCGCGCTTTCCTTCAACTGGCTATATGTCTCAAAGCTGATCCGGTTCTGTTCAAAGGCAAGGGACTTTATACGAAGGCGCTTGCTCCAGTTCCGTAGCTCCTTGGTAAAGGCCCCTTTGGTGATCTTGACGTCGCAATCAGACTCCTGCGGCGCCTGGGCCGCATAGCGCGGATCCGTAAACAGCAGTGCCCGGTCAGTTGTCAACAGTAGCGCTCCGTTACTGCCCGTAAAGCCAGTCAGGTAACGAACGTTGGGCAAGGCGGTCACGAGAAACGCGTCCGCTCGGGCTTCCGTTAGCGCGGGGAGAAGACGCTCCCGGCGCTCCACCAGTTCAGAAAAATCGTTCAATTCGTTTCCTTATGGCTTCAGGAGTAACTTGCCTGTGGTCTTCCGGCCTTCAAGGTCCCGGTGCGCTGTGGCCGCCTCGGCGAGGGGGTAGGTTTTGTGGATGTTCAACCTCAGCCGTCCTGCCGCGATCCACTGAAAGATCTCCGATGAACGCCATCGTAGTTCGGCGGGATCGCTGATGTAATTTGCCAGGCTCGGCCGGGTGAAAAATAACGAGCCTTTTTGGCTGAAGATCAGTGGATCGATTTGTCCGATAGGGCCACTCGATTGGCCGAAGCTCACCATCATGCCACGAGGGCGCAAGCAATCCAGGCTCTTCTCAAAGGTCGTGTGTCCTACGGAATCATAAACAACTTCGAGACCCTTGCCCCCAGTGATCTTTTTCACTTCTTCCAGAAAATCTGTTTTTGTGTACTGAATGACGTGATCGACTCCGTGCTCTGTGGCAAGGCGTGCCTTATCCTCAGTCCCGGCCGTGCCAATAACGGTAGCCCCCGCGATCTTCGCCATCTGAACGGTCAGTAGTCCAGCGCCGCCGGCTGCCGCGTGAATAAGACAGGTATCGCCTGATTTCAGAGGAAACGTAGAACGTGTCAGATAATGCGCAGTCATGCCCTGCAGCATAACCGCCGCCCCATCCTCAAAACTGATCGATTGAGGAAGTTCAACCAGCACGGATTCGGGTACTACCGCATATTCAGCGTAAGAGCCACGCGCCATGGCATAGGCGACTCGCTGTCCGGATCGAAAGCTCGTTCCTTCTCCGCCGGCCACCACGGTTCCGCTTCCCTCGCTTCCCAGTTTTACAGGGCTTTCCGGTGCCTTGTACAGGCCCTTTCGGAAGTACGTGTCAATGAAATTAACACCGATAGCCTCTATTTTGATGAGCACCTCCCCATTTCCGGGCTTCGGCGTAGGCACATCGATGTACTTCAGGTTCTCAGGGCCACCGATTGGATCTGCAACAACAGCCTTCATAAAGCCGATTCTACAGGGAAAGGTAAGCTAACCCGTTCTCATCGCTCTCCGCATATGGACGTATACTGCATACAACGCCAGGTAAGCAATGGTGAACGGCACGAGCAATAACTCGCCGAGTAGGCGTAACTGGAACGGTTGATGGACGCCGAGCCGCAGAGAGAGCATCATCCTGGCGAACCGGCGATGTTGAAAATCGAGAAGAAAAAATCCCGCATGCTCATTTACAATGAGCACCTTTGCCTTCGCCCGCAGTGCGATCACCCACTTCCACTTAGCCAGGACCGGATCTCCCGTGCAAAGAATGGCGATGATTGTGTAGCGGTTGGCAAGCAGCCGGCGAATGAACCTTCCTCGGTTCTCCCGCGCAGCGGTATCGTGGACAGAGTAGACTGTTCCCCGCTCGGGATCGAAGGCCTTGGGCCCGCCGGGATAGCAGCTTAGCACGTCGACATGGCTGCTCTTTTGCACTTCATACAAGTGCTGAAGGAAAGTCTCTGTAACGTCTCGAGGGCCACTCTCGACAACCAGCAAGCGGTCAAACGAGGGATGCGCTTTCGAGAAGAGCCCGCGCATAACCTTTCCCTCCGCGAAACGCGCGAGTTAAACGCCCCAACTGTAGTCAGACATCAATGCGTTGGCCGATGCGTCCTCGTCGGTAAGTCGCATGATCTCCAGGCGTAGTGCATCGACAAGCGCGCGCCAGCTTGCATCGATAACATTGTCCGAAATGCCGACAGTCGTCCAGCTTCGACGATGATCGCTCCACTCCACCAGTACGCGCACCTTTGATTCCGTTCCGCCCTTCGCGCCAAGTACACGGACCTTGTAATCCGTAAGCCGGACATCCGTGATGGAAGGATAAATGGCCCCGAGGCACTGGCGAAGGCAGATATCCAGCGCATGAACCGGCCCTTGCCCTGTCGCCGTGAACGAATGGAGTTTGCCTGCCACGCGTAAGGTAACGGCCGCAGTCGTAAGTGTTTCGCCAGTGGATTGCAGCTTCGTGGAAACCTCGTAGCTCGACACATCAAACGGGTGAAACGCCGGATTCGTCGCTTCACGGACGATAAGTTCGAAGGTGCCTTCCGCCGTCTCAAAATCGTAGCCTTCGTACTCGAGTTGTTTGATCCGCTCCAGAACCTCCCGGCGCCCCGCCTCGGTGAGGCGCTCACTCAGGCCATGCTGCTTCAGCTTGTAAGCGATATTGCTGCGGCCCGATAAGTCGCTCAGTAAAACCCGTTGGCGATTGCCGACCGTTTCCGGCTTCACGTGCTCGTAGGTGGCCGCATCTTTCAGAACAGCGCTGACGTGTATTCCCCCCTTGTGTGCGAACGCGCTCGGCCCGACATAGGCCTGATCGCGCCGCATCGGCAGGTTCGCCAGTTCCGCTACGAAGCTTGCAACGTTAGTGAGATCCTGCAGTTTCTCGGGACCAATGGTCGTGTGCCCAAGCTTCAACTCCAGGTTCGCGAGAACCGAGCAAAGATTCGTATTCCCACACCGCTCTCCGTATCCATTGATGCAGCCTTGCACATGCGTCACGCCGGCTTCGACCGCGGCAAGCGTATTCGCAACCGCCACTTCGGAATCGTTATGGCAATGAATCCCAAGGATTCCGTCAAACCGCTTTCGCACATCCTCCACCACCTCGACTAAACGTGTCGGCAAGGTGCCGCCGTTCGTATCGCACAGGCAGAGGACGTCAGCTCCAGCGTTCTTAGCCGCCTCCAGAGTTTGCAGGGCGAAGCCAGGGTTCGAATTATACCCGTCAAAAAAATGCTCCGCATCGTACACGACTTCCCGGCCGTGGCTTTTTAAATAGGAGACTGTGTCGAAGATAAGGCGAAGATTTTCTTCCTCGGTGATGCCAAGGGCCCGGCGAACGTGAAAATCCCAGGTTTTACCGAAGATCGCAACCACGGGCGTTTCCGCTTCCAGCAGCGCCGCGACATTCGCATCTTCTTCCACCGGATTCTTGGCAAAGCGCGTTGAACCAAATGCAGTGAGTTTGGCGTGGTTCAGCTTGAGGTTCTTGGCCCGGGCAAAGAACTCCTTATCCTTTGGATTCGAGCCTGGCCAGCCGCCCTCAATGTAATCGATACCGAGTTCATTCAACTTTTCCGCAATCATCAACTTGTCATCTACGGAAAACGAGACGGACTCCCCTTGAGTGCCATCCCGCAGGGTTGTATCAAAGGTGAAGATCTTCATAAGGTACCGACTAAAATTTCTGTCCTTTCGCGAACCGCAAAGTACTACCAAAACACAAAAGCCACCGGTTGGTTTTACCCGCCGGTGGCCTCAAAATCTGATTTAGTCCAAGAGGTCTCAAGCGGGGCCGTTAATCGCCACGCGAATAATAATGCCGATTTGAATGCAGGCACGCATGAGAAACTGGACTTTTTTATAGTATAGAACAATCTGCAGGCGTCTAGGAACCTTTCTGTCTCACTTTCATGAGCAGATAAACGGGTACTCCGCACAAAACGATCAGCAATCCGGGCCAAGTTGTAGACGAACGGTACGCGAACAAGCACACCAGAACCGCGCTTGCTCCAGCAATATAGATGAGCGGAACAATAGGATAGCCCCAGGCGCGGTAGGGCCGGGACATGTCAGGACGTGTGAAGCGCAGCCGGATGACTCCCGCAATAGTAAGAATGTAAAAGATGAGAGCTGCTGAAATTACATAATCCAGTAAGTTGCTATAGAGATTTCCATATTGATGATTGGCGCTATCGTACGTGCGCGGGAGTACCAGGAAGGCGGCCCAGACGCCCTGCAGGACCAGCGACCACCCGGGGACATGAGCTCGGTTCAGTTTACCGGCAGGGCTTGGAAAGAGGCCATCCCGGGACATGGAATAGTACACCCGGGGTCCCGCTAGAACTAGCCCATTGATGCAGCCGAAGGTCGAAATCATGATCGCCACCGCCATAATTAAGCTGCCCAAGCCCGGAAAAATTGCTTGTAGCATCGCCGTCGCCACCCGGTCTTCCGGCGCATGTTGAACCGCCGCCAGTGGCAGAACTAACAGGTAGGCGACGTTAGCCAGCAGGTAAAGGCCCGTAACGGATACCGTGCCGATCAGCAGAGCCCGGGGCATGGTCCAACCCGGATTCTTAACTTCACCTGCGGCGAACGTGATGTCATGCCAGGAGTCGGCCGAGAAAAGAGAGCCCGACTGGGAAACACAGATGGCGGCAAACAGGCCGAATCCCGTCAGGGCGCTCAGTGAGGCCGTCAGCGGCTGAGGATTCGCGACTGCCCAGAGATGCCCGAAATTCGTCGAAACCGCTGACGCCTTCCAGAACAAGAGGCCGGCAAGAACAAGAGCCGCGAGCGCGACAACCTTGGCGGATGTAAATAGGTTCTGTACAATCTTGCCGTAGTGAACTCCTTTGCAGTTTGTCCAGGTAAGAAGTGCGATAACGGCAATGCCAACCAACTGTGCCGTGGACAACGAGATCGCATAGCCGGGCGCGATGTGTAGAGGAGCAATGAGATAACGTGTTTCCGACACACCGGGGAACAGGATTCCTGTAAAGCGTGCAAAACCAACCGCCACGGCTGCGATAGTTCCCGTCTGAATTACCGTGAATAGAGTCCAGCCATAAAGAAAGCCGACCAGCGGCGAGAATGCCTCGCGAAGGTAGACGTACATTCCCCCGGCTCTAGGCATCATGGACGCCAGCTCTCCATACGAGAGTGCGGCGGAGACCGTGAGTATGCCAGTGAGAATCCAGGCGGCCAGCAGCCAGCCCGTGCTGCCGATATTGCGCGCCATGTCGGCTGGCACGATAAAGATACCGGACCCGATCATGGCCCCCATCACGATCATGGCGGAATCGAACAAACCGAGTTCACGCAGGAAACCCGTCTCCCGGTCGAGGGCGGTGCTAGGAATTTCGGCAGGCGTATTTTTCATGCCAGGGTACTGATTAGGATGGCACGAGATGAAGGCCGAAGTCCGCGCCCTTACAGCAGCCTGCTAATTTCCAGCTCCCGGAGATCCCGAACCGCAATATCGGGCTGGGCTGCTAGCAGCTCTTCGAGAGAGGTGAGGCCGGTAGCGACTCCAATCGATTGAAAGTCGTTGGCTTTGGCGGCTCCAATGTCGTTTGTGTGGTCGCCGATAAGAGACACTCGATAAGAGCCCGCCAGCAATCCCGCGTCGGACGCTCGCTCGACAGCGATCTTCGCCAGGCTAGCGCGGGTAGCCCCGTCTTCAGCAAAAGCTCCAGTTGAGAAATACCGGCGCAGGCCGGCAAGCTCTACTTTCTTCCAGCCAATGGCACTGAAGTTTCCAGTGACCAGCCCGAGGGCAACTCCGCGCGTGTGCAGTTCCGCGAGTACCGGCTCCACTCCAACGCAGACGTAGGGGCGAAGGTCTTGGGCGCAGTTCGCCAGGTAGCAACGTTGACACTCGGCCGCGATGGCGTCTAAATCAGACTGGATTGCACTCTCGTCATGCCCGGCGGCGCGAAGCATGGCGGCCAGAAGATCGCCGTCCAGCATTCCTTGGGTCGGAAAACCATCAAGGGTCGTCGTAAGGCCGGTAATTCGTCGGACGCCCTCGACCAGGGCGCTCTTGTGGTGAGGGCCAGCCCCACGCATCAGGGTGCCATCAATGTCGAAGAGCACTAGACTTTGCGACCTACTCACGTGCAAGCCTCGGCAGAATGCCCGCCAGCAACTTGGCAAACACGCCTGAGGTTTGTTGTCCCATTCGCAGTACGTCGGCGTGGTTCAACTTTTCCTTGCTCAGGCCTGCCGCAACGTTGGTGACACATGAAATTCCTAATACTTCCATACCCAAATCGTTTGCCGCAATCGCCTCCGCCACTGTGGACATCCCTACGAGATCAGCGCCGATCGTCTTCAGAAAACGAATCTCGGCCGGTGTCTCATAGCTCGGTCCGAACATGGCCGCATAAACACCCTCTTGAAGCGAAACCTCCAATTCCTCTGCTGCTTCCCGGGCAAGTCGACGCATATTCAAGGAGTAGGCTTCCGTCATGTCAGGAAAATGCGGATTGCTCCCACGGTCCCTGTTGCCGGCCAGAGGATTGTGGCCTTGCAGATTGATGTGGTCGGCGATCAGGACAAGCGCGCCTGGTACGAAGTCCGGGTGAATGCCTCCTGCTGCATTGGTGAGAATTACACGCCGGATGCCAAGCTCTCTAAACAGGCGAATGCCGGAGGTCACCTGCTGGGCTGTGTAGCCTTCATATAGGTGAAAGCGCCCGGACATGACCGCCACATCCGTACCACTTCCGTTCGCCCCTAGAGTCCCCAAAACCAACTCCCCCGCATGCCCCGCAGCCGTTGCCACCGGAAAGCCTGGTATCTCGCGGTACGGAATGCGGGTGGCATGCAGAAGAGTGTCGGAGAACTTGCCAAGACCGCTGCCCAGCACAACGGCTACCCTTGGGCGCAGCTTGGTTTTTGATTGAACAAAGCGGACCGCTTCAGACATTTCCTTCAGTGTATGTGCTTAAGCTAACGCGGAATCAGAGCAAAATACCAGCAATGCAAGCCGACATGAAGTTCGCCAGCGTCCCGACGAACATCGCCTTCAGCCCCAGGCGCGCCAGATCCGATTTGCGCGAGGGCGCAAGAGCCCCTATGCCGCCAATTTGAATAGCAATGGAGCTGAGATTGGCGAAGCCACAGAGTGCGAAGGTGGAGATCACAAAAGAACGTGCATCTATTATTGTTTTCACCTGCCCTAGATCTACGAATGCCACAAATTCATTCAAGATCATCCGCGTCCCGAGTAGTTTCCCCACCGTCGCGCAATCGTGCCAACTAACACCCAGCAACCACGCGACCGGCGCGAACAAGACTCCTAAAATTTCTTGCAGTGAGGCTGGCAGCCAGTGAATATAGGAATGCCCCCACCCTAATCCGCCGTTTACCAGTGCAATCAGGGCCAGGAACGCAATCAGCACTCCTGCGATGTTCAAGGCGAGTTGCAGTCCATCTCCGGCGCCTCGCGCGGCAGCATCGATCAAATTGATCCCTGGCTTTTCAATCTCAACAGAAACGGTGCCCGCCGTCACCGGTTTTCCGGTCTCCGGCACAAAAATCTTCGACAGCATAATTGTGGCGGGGGCGGTCATCAGCACCGCCGTAAGCAGGTGTGATACCGACACACCGGCAATGGCAACGTAGGCGGCCATCGTCGCACCGGAAACGTGCGCCATGCCACTAGTCATAATCGTGAATAGTTCCGATTCTGTCAGGCTTTGGAGGAACGGGCGGATCGTGAGCGGCGCTTCGGTCTGGCCCATCACAATGCTGGCCGCCACGCACGTGGTCTCAGCGCCGCTTGTTCTCAGAAATCGCTGCATAATCACAGCCATTGCCTTCACAAGGACCTGCATAACGCCCAGGTAGTAAAGTATGGCGAATAGCGAGGAGATGAAGATAACGACCGGAAGAACCTGGAAGGCAAATATGACGCCGAACTGTGGCGTCTTAAGGCCTAGCTTATCCCCGAAAACAAAACTGGCGCCTGCGCTCGAGTAACCCAAAAGTGCATTGACGAAAAGACTGATCCCGTAAAACAGCCCGCCAAACTTGGTCTTCAGGACCAGAAAGGCGAAGCTGAATTGCAGAACGATGCCCCAGGCAACGACGCGCCTTTGAACGGCCGAACGCTGCGTGGAAAAAAGATAAGCCAATAAGATGATGACAAACAGCCCAAGTAGGCCGTGCAGTTTTGCCATCCCACCTGCCGGCTAACTCACGACTTCCAGAATTAGATCGCGCTCATCTACGGGCTGCTGCGAGATGCGGAAAGCGTCTTCTACCAATTCCGCCGCCTCTTCCAGGTGCTCATCGCCGGTGTGATACAAGCGGCAAAGAATGCTGCCTGCTTCAATCTTCTGCCCAACCTTTACTTCCAGAATCACGCCCACCGCTGGATCGATGGCATCTTCCTTGAGGTTACGGCCCGCTCCAATCATGGCAGAGGCTTGTCCAATCAACTCGGCATCAATGGCACTGATATAACCGCCGCGGCTCGTCGTGATTTCCTGCGCGCCGGTGGCATTGGGAAGCAATTCGAACCGGTCCAGCACCTGCGGATTCCCGCCCTGTGCGGCAATCACTTCCTTCAGCTTCTGATATCCAGAACCGTCCAGCAGTTTCCCTTGCGCCAGTTCCCGCGCCTCATCTAAGGTCTTGGTGATTTTGCCGAGGAAAATCATGCGCGCGGCCAGTTCCAGGGAGATGCGCGTCAAGTCAGCAGGGCCCGCATTCTGCAGTGTCTGCGAAACTTCCATCACTTCCAAAGCATTTCCCACCGCATAGCCAAGCGGCTGACTCATGTCCGTAATAAGGGCCTGTACGCGTTTATCCACACGACGCCCAATGCCTACCATCAACTGGGCCAACCGTCGCGCATCCACCTGCTTCTTTACGAACGCGCCGGATCCTACCTTCACGTCCAGCACAAGCGCATCCAGGCCGACCGCGATCTTCTTCGACATGATCGACGATGCCACCAGCGGAATAGACTCCACTGTTGCCGTTGCATCCCGCAAGGCATAGAACTTCCCGTCAGCGGGCGCCAGTTCCGGTGTTTGTCCGATAAAGGCCAGTTTGTGTTGCGCTAACTGTTCCTTGAACTCTTCGATCGAGAGATCCGTGCGAAAGCCCGGTATGGACTCCAACTTGTCGAGCGTTCCGCCGGTGTGCCCTAGCGCTCGACCCGAAATCATTGGGACCACAACTCCGGCCGCCGCTGCAATCGGCGCAGCAATCAAGCTCGTTTTGTCGCCCACTCCGCCGGTCGAATGTTTGTCAACCTTAGTGCCGGGAATGGAAGAAAGATCCAATACGGTGCCCGAGTTGGTCAACGACTCCGTAAGGGCACTCACTTCCCGATCTGACATGCCAGAGAAGAAAACCGCCATTAAAAAGGCGGAGATTTGGTAATCGGGAATGTCGCCCCGAGTGTAGCCGTCTACCAGGTATTGAATCTCTTCGGTAGAAAGCTCCTCCCCATCCCGCTTGCGATGAATAAGATCGACAGTACGCATTTTTCGACTCTTAAGCGTACCATTCTCAATCGTTTAAACGCTCCAGAGAGCTGGGGGTACACGGTCTCCCAAAGGACCGTGTCTTCCATGCGAGTACCGCCCCCTACGCGCTTCCGCCGTCCAGAAATCGGCTCAGTCCGGCCGCTCTCAACCGCAATCCGACGAAAAAAGTGCCAAATAATGCATATATGGCGCTTACTTCATCGAATCTCATCTCATAAATCAATTTCTTGAATACCAAAGGGTCATTGGCAAACAGGTCCACGCCCCACTCCCAATCGTCGAAGCCAATGGATCCTGTAATAATCTGGCGAACAGAGTCGGCGTACCGCCTCCCGATCAGCCCGTGTTCGTGCATCATGCGCTGGCGTTCCGGCATTGGTATTTGATACCAGTTCTTCTCTTCACCTCTTTTGCGGTCCATCGGATAAAAAGACAGGTATTTGGCGTCCGGGATCGCTGGAAACAGACGAGGAGTCATGGCCGCTGTTTGGCGCGCGATCGTTTCGGAAACTCCCGCATTCCATTCCGCCGAGTACGGCTCCAGTCCGCTTTCCGCCAGCTGTGAATAGGTCTTGGACGTCGATTCGTACAACCCCAACTCCACCACCGATAAGTACGAGTGCCGAAGCTCCAGATACTCGGAAATCTGAAGATTTGCCAGCGCCAGTTCGACCCGATGCAGATCCTCGAAAGAATCACGAAAGTGAAGCAGCAGCAGGTCCCCTTTATGCCCGATAAGCGAGTACATAGCCGATTGGTTTGGGTGACCCTCTCGAGAGCCTTCCTCCATTGGAACCAATACGCTCTTCGCCTCTTCCGTGATCTGATTGCGTTGAGACTGCGGCAGGCCACGCCACGCACTTCGGCGAAAGTGAAACATTTGATGTAGCACGCT
>DATIMM010000028.1:0-39362 GCA_035475295.1 Bryobacteraceae bacterium | reverse complement strand
ATGCCTACTTCAAATCGCTTGGCGTTCCGTCATTGATCGAGGAGTGATGGCCTAACTTCTCGAACCGCCGTGTACGGACCCGTACGCACGGTGGTGTGGCAGGGGTCGGTGGGCGACCGCCGCCCCTATGCCGATCTGGTCACCAAAGGTGGATCCACTTGGACGAGAAACGGGCCACACGAAGACAAGCGGCCAGCAGTCGACAATCACAGCTCCAAGGCTTCATTCGTTCAGGTTCAACATCAGACTTCCCTCGCACAATCCCGTTATGAGTGTCTACAAGGGTCTTTCATATCGATCCGCTTGGCTGTGGCCGAGTTTTCCCGAGGCGCGTTTGTTCTAGCTCGCTAATGAGCTGTCTGCAGACGAGAAGCGGTATACAGTCAAAAATCCCAAAGCTGCAGTCAATTAATCGCCAGAAGAGCGGGACATGCCGAACCTGTCCCCCGATGAACGCCAGAGGGACCACACCACCGCAGGCAATCAAGCCAGACGTGATGACCTACTTGTATCAATGGGATCACGATAGGGCCGATAAACGCAACGGCTATGACCAGGTACGCAAACGCTAGCCAGTCGGTGCCATGAGAAAGAAAAGGATACCGGATATTGGTCTCCGTAATTCCTTTGGCCGCAAGTTCAATCCAGGGCTGCAGGCCGGTAGATGCACCAATCGGATGCAACGCCTCCTTGGGAAGAATTGTCACCAGCCCATCCAATTCGGTTTGGAGAGGAACGGCTGTGACGCCGCTTATGACCAGTCCTAAAATGAAGGCCAAGATCCAGGCACTAACTCGACCAAGAAGGATTGTTTGCCTCACAAGGTGATCCAAGGAACCCTTAAGCGCGGGCGCTCACGCCATCCCGGCCGCAATTGCGGACCCCGGCGTGGGTACGGCCCCGAATCTTCGCTCGCGCCGGCTGAATTCCTCCAAAGCCATCTCAAAATCCCTTTCCTCAAACTCGGGCCACATACGGTCAGTAAAAATGAGTTCCGCATAAGCCGATTCCCACAGCAGAAAATCCGAAAGGCGCTTTTCTCCACCGGTACGAATCAACAGATCGACCTCTCCCCCCTCCGCAGTCAGCGCCTGGGCGAATATCGTCCGAACCAGATCCGGCAAGGGCAACTTGTGGCTCTGAAACGCGCAGGCTGCCTCGGCCGCTGCGGCAGTGATTGCATCACGCGACGAATAGTCGATAGCAACGCATAAACGAAGACCACGACCCTGGAGAGTTTTTGACTCCACCACTTCAATCTCCCGCAGCACGGCTTTTGGCAGCCGGTCGCGCCTCCCAATCACTTGAAAGCGGACGTCATGCTGTCGCAGCCGTTCAACCTCCATCCGGAGAAAAACACGTAGTAACCGGAAGATGCCCTGTACCTCGGAACTCGGGCGTCGCCAGTTGTCGGAAGAGAACGCATAAAGCGTCAGGCGTCCGATCCCTATAGTTACAGCCCGCTCCACTATGCGTCTTACCGCCATCACGCCCGCTCTATGGCCGGAAATACGAGGCAGGCCGCGACGCGTTGCCCAGCGCCCGTTGCCATCCATGATGACGGCGACGTGCAGTCCTTCATATCTCTTGGTTTCGATTGTGGTCTTGTCAGTCATGAATTCCCGTCCTACCTGGCGTCTTCCGACGACTCAGTCATAAACGGCTGTTCAGCAGTGCCGGCTGTGAGACGAGTACCGTACCAGTCCAGCCCTCTGGTGAAGTACATCGCGGCGGCTACGGCAAGGAAACTGCTGATCGCGCCCACCAGCAACGCGTTATCTTCCAGACGCAGTAGTAGGTAGATCAGCACATACAGAGCCGAAAAAACGAGCAAGGCCCTTATTGCCTGCATACGACTGGCGAAGATCCATCCGGCATTGGCCGACAGAAGAGTCACCGTAGCTACTGCTGCAAGCAGGAATCCCCAATCGAAGGAAGTTCTTTCAGAGATGGACAAGAGCAACAGATAGAAGATGATTTGCGCTACGCCGACCAGAACGTACTGTGCAGGATGAACCCTCTTTCCGGTCGTGACTTCAAAGACAAAATAAGAAAGAAACACCAAACCGAGAATAAGAAGCACATACTTGAGCGACCGGTTGATCGACTGGTAAGCATCGGCCACTTCGATGAAGGACAAACCCAGCGCGGTAGCGGAAAGCCCGGTAATGGCATCGCCTGGTCCTTCGGCGCGAACGCCTCGCGCAATATAGGGCACGAACCACTCAGCGCTGAAGCCTCGATTCGAGATCCTCTGAGCAACGGGCAACGTTCCGCCGTCGAAATTTGGATTCGGCCAGTCACCGCGCGCCGTGACGCGTGTCGTCTTACCGTAAGCAAGTACTGCAATTCGTTCTGCGCCGGAAAACCTCAGTGTGGATGTGGCGTGGAACGATGCTTCTGGCTTGATGACATCGGGGAGCTTTGCACCGAGCAGGAACATCTTGGAGCGCCTGTTTTCATCTGCTCCGATGGCGAGATTATCGGCAAGCTCCGAGGGCGTGAGCGTCACGACTTTAGCTTCCGTCGCCAATGTCGTATCGGCCAAAGCCCCGCGAGCATCGCTCACTCCGACCAGGATCTCAGCACGGCTCCAGTCGAACTCAGCGCCTTGCGGAGCAGCCGCCGGAACGCCTTTCAAGTCGAAAGTCGAATCAAGCTTCAGATCCGCCTGAAATACCGGGACTCTGAAGAGTGAGCGATGCCGCTCTGCCGTTGTTGTTCTAAGAGCTGCAGATGCTTGCGCAGGAAAGACCAGATACACGCCATGCATAGCGGTGATGGCCGGTGATCGCGCTGGAATGGTGTACGGGATAGCCAGCGTTGGACCTAGAAACGTTTGCGGGCCGCCCACGTGACTGCTTATTTCTTTCCCAACCTCTGCGCCGCGTTTGGTCCTTTCACTTACCAGACCATCCACAAAAAAAGACGGAATGGTCATTACTGCCGCTAGCAGGCAGATAACGATCAGTTTCACACCCATCGAGCGAGTATTGATTCCGGCCTTTAGAGCTAGTTGTGACTGATTCACTTGAATTCCTCCAACAGGAAAAACGTTACTTTGCGATGCAAAGTAAGCGGTCAAAAAAATTTACGCCTTTAAAGGCGTGAGACGATGCTGCAGGCCGCCGGTGGCCTCGTTCTTCGTTTCCTTTGCCGCATCTCGAATCACTTGCTCAAGAGTGGATACGTACTCGAGATAGCGATTGCGGCCTGAAGGCGTAATGCGGCAGAGTGTCTGCGGACGGTTGTGATCCTGTCCCTTCACGATGTCGACCATCTTTGCCCGTTGCAATACGCCCAAATGCCTACTGAGATTACCGTCCGTGAGTGCGCACAGCTGTTTGAGGTCGCTGAACGTCAACCCCTTCGGATGCGTTATCAGAGAAGTTAGAATGCTGAGGCGAGCACGCTCATGAATAACTCGATCGAGCCCTTCATAAGCGAATCGTCCCTCGGTTGAGGAAGATTTAGACTTCATCTTGCGCCTTCGAGCTACAGAATTGGAGAACTGCGGCTATCAACAGTTGACCTGCACCGAATGGAATCGCCATTGCAAAGGGAGAAAGGGCTTGGGCATTTCCAATTGAGATGCAGATGAGTCCCGTAAGCAGGTACCAGACTCCGGCTGCAAGCATCGGCTTCGGCAAGAAACGACAAGACGAAAAGATCCCGAGGCTGAACAGGATCTGCCACATTCCTGGTAACGTCCAGGCACTGTCGGGCGCAGAGCCGAGGAGCACGACAGTTAGCAGTAGTCCCGCAAGTATAGATGGCAGGAACTGTTCAACAGCCATATTAATCATTTCATCGGACAGCGCGGAATGAATGCGGCGTGCGCGCGTGTACATCTGAAAACCCGTCAAAGCAGCCGATAGGACCGCCGTGGAAACCCAGACACTGAGGTACGCAGCAATGTGCTTGCCCGGGTCAGCCAACCAGAGTTGCTGAACCACCGCGGCAAGAGCCGCGAACACTCCTGTAGTGGCCAGCGTGGCCGGACCGTATCCTCGGAACTCCGTAGAGTTGGCGACCTGCCTGCGAATGCTACTGATATCGCTAAGCGCCCGGCTGAGATCATCCATCGCAATTCACTTTACAATGCAAAGTAAACCATTCAGAGTTTTTTGTCAAGTCGCTTTATCGCAATGCACGGTGATAGCACTCTTCCCGTTCAGCCGAGCAAGTATTTGACCGTGTGTGGAAACCCGCCCGATCACGTCATGTAAGAGCAATGCCAACTTGTCATTGTCGTCCGGCCCAACGTCCGGACTGCGGACGATTCGAGAGCTAATCGCCGCCGTTCTCTTTCAGCATCCTTTGCTGGTCTAACTGGCCTCGAGCCAACCCGGTTGTCGGAAACCCGCGCGTGTAGTTTCCGCACTGCTCCCGGATCAGGGGCAACTCGGAAGCTGGCCTGGTCTGAGTCGATATCCGAATGCTGTTTCGGCGGGAGCTGGGCTTGTTCTCTCGGTCAAATTCCGTTAATGGATCCGCTTTGCGTGACCGGCCCACTCGCGTTCTCGCAACAAAAATTTCTGTACTTTTCCGGTCGAGGTCTTAGGAAGCTGCCCGAACTCAACGGCGGTGGGGCACTTGAAATGTGCGATCCGCTCTTTGCAGAACTCTATGATCTCCTGCTCAGTGGCTACCATGCCGGGTTTCAGGGTGACAAATGCCTTCGGCGTTTCCCCCCAGTGCTCATCGGGAATTGCCACTACCGCACATTCCAGGACCGAAGGATGCCTCGCGACAGCTTGCTCCACCTCAATCGTCGAGATGTTCTCGCCGCCAGAGATAATGATGTCTTTTTTGCGGTCGCGCAACTCGAGGTAGCCGTCGGGATGCCACACGCCTAAGTCTCCGGAATGGAACCAGCCGCCGCGGAACGCCAATGCCGTCGCTTCGGGATCGTTGTAGTAGCCCTTCATGACGATGTTCCCCCGCATAACGACCTCACCCATTGTCATGCCGTCTTTGGGAACATCATGCATATGCTCGTCAACCACGCGCACGAGGTCGGCAGTGATCTGGCCTTGTCCCTGGCGCGCGAGCAAACGCGCTTGCTCGTCAGCTGATCTCTCGTTCCACTCACAATGCCATGCACAGCTCAGCATTGGGCCGTACGTTTCTGTTAAACCGTACATATGGATGGGGCAAATATTGTCTTTTTCAAGCTCGCCGAGCAGTGTCGGCGATGGTGGTGCACCTGCAACGCAAGTCGTCACTTGCCTGTCAAGCCGGTGTGCCGCCGGGTGGTTCACCAGCGAGATTTGCAACGTGGGGGAGCCGCAATAGTGCGTCACGCCTTCGTCTTTGATAAGCGCCCATATGCGTCCTGGCTCCGGGCGCCGCAAACAAACGTGCGTGCCCGCTACCGCAGTCACCGCCCAGGGATAGCACCAGCCGTTGCAGTGAAACATCGGCAAGGTCCACAGGTAAACCGAATGGGTGTCCAGGCCGGCGTCTATGACCTGCGCAATCGCATTAAGATATGCCCCGCGATAGGTAAACATGACGCCTTTCGGCCGGCCCGTCGTCCCGGAGGTGTAGTTGATGCTGATCGTCTCTTCTTCGTCGCCTAGCCAACTAAGGCCCATCTGACTCAAGCCGCCAGCGAGATACTCTTCGTAGTCATCGCCCGCTGCAACACCATCACCAATACGTATGCACTTAGTCGCCGGAAGCTCGATGGAAGCCAGTAATGGCATGCACTCTCCATCCACAAAGAGCCAACGCGCTTGACAGTGCTTAAGGATATAACCGACATCCGCACCGTTCAGACGGGTGTTGATCGTAACCAGAATGCCCCCGGCAGCTGGCACCGCAAAGTGTGCCTCCAGCATAGCCGGGGTGTTCGGGCAGAGGAACGCAACGCGGTCATCTTTCTGCAGCCCTTCTTCCCGCAGCCGGTTGGCCAGGCGATTCACCCGTTCTTCGAACTCACTGTAGGTGTAGCGACGCTGGCCATGGACAACCGCCGTCTTATCGGGATAGAGATAGGCGCTGCGCCTCAGAAAGCTTATCGGCGTTAAAGGAGTTCGGTAGACCTTCTCGTCGCTCATGCTGTACATTTCAAGTTCACTCGCCCCTGCACCAATGCGCGCGACGCTTCTCGAGAAAGGCCGCTATCCCTTCCTTCGCGTCAGCTGCCATCGCATTTTCAGCCATGACCTGCTGTGCATACGAATACGCCGTCGCCTGATCAAGATCAGCTTGCGCGTAGTATGCCTGTTTACCAAGTGCAAGCGTCATAGGACTGGCCTCTGCAATTCGCTGAGCGAGCTCTCGACATGTCTTTCTCAACTGCTCGTCAGGAACGACCCGATTGATGAGCCCCCACTCTGCAGCCCTCGTTGCATCAATGGCTTCACCCGTAAATAGCATCTCGAGCGCTCGCTTTCGGCCGATTGCCCGCGTGAGAGCGACCATGGGTGTGGTGCAGAACAGGCCGATCCGCACACCGGGAGTCGCAAACGAAGCGCGATCGGAAGCAAGCGCCAGATCACACGTTGCGACGAGTTGACAACCCGCTGCCGTCGCGATTCCTTGGACCTCGGCGATGACTGGCTGGGGGATCGATTGAAGCTTTGTCATCAGGTCTGTACATACCGAGAACATCAGCCTGTACTCGTCCGGCGTGCGATCAGTCATTTCGGTCAAGTCATGACCGGCACAGTACGCTCTGCCTGCGGCTGCCAGAATGACAACACGAATCGAACCATTGTTTTCAATGCCGGAAAGGCACTGGAGGAGCTCCAACATCAGGTCCAGCGATAGGGCGTTGCGTGAACTCGGGCGGTTCAAGGTGATAATCGCGATTTCAGCGTCGAGTTCCAGGAGCAAGTTGTTGTACACGTAGTCGGCTCCAAATCAGGTGAATAATTATCAGTAAATCGCATTTCCGACTGTGCTGGAGGTCGAATGCTGACTTGCTGCCCCGCAATCATTTAACTTGCGGCCTTGCCGGCCGTCCGGCCAAGATTCGTGAACCCTGTGGATTTTCAGCGCAGGTCCTTCCGGCGAACGGCATATTCCAGCGAAACAGCTCCTGACGAATAAACGTTGTGATTGACGAGGGAGAGGTGAATCCACTTTGACAGATCCGGGGCGAGGGGGATACCGACTCCCAAAAGTATCGGCATGACGGAACCTCCACTGTGTCAACGAGTCCTGCCTCGGCCATTGGCTCAAACGTGCCGCACCCGGCGACGATCGTATCGAACTGCTCAAAGAGAGTGCTGAAATCGAAATCTCGATCCGTCTTGATCCAGTCCAATTCTCCCTTTGGCCCAGCAATGTAACCATCGAGACTCACTGCAACCGAATACCATATGCGCCGCATGAATGCTTTTCGTGAGTCTACCAGCGGCGAATGTCGCTCGGGGTTACAGAGTTTTGGCAAAGATTCCGGATAGCGGTCGTGTCACGCGCAAACAGGAAGTTGGCCGAACATCGATCCCTCACGGTCCCAATCTACGGGTCGCCGGCGACTCGCCCGGTGCTTGCGGCGGGCCAAGGCTTCTGGCTCCCTCACAGAAGCTTCCGGTCTACATGCGAAGGGTATCGATCAAAGCCGAAACAGCAGCTGGCTGTTGCCGCCTGCTCGGATAGTAGAGAAAGAAGCCAGCAAAAGGTTGACACCAGTCCTCTAACATGCTCACCAACGCCCCACTCGCCAGGTGCGGTGCTGCAATTTCTTCCGTCATGTAAGCGAGACCGACGCCATCGATTGCAGCACGGATGACCAGGGCCAGATCGTCTAGGATCAGTGGCCCGTTAACCGCGACGGATAGAGATTTCTTGCCCTTCTCGAACTCCCATCGGTATAAGCCCGCATCTCCGTGCCGAAAATTGATACATCGGTGGCCTATTAGATCACGCGGCGATTTTGGCCTTGCGTGCAACTTGAGATAGCTGGGCGAGCCCACTATGACTGGCCTGAGGTCCGGCGACACACGCACCGCGATCATGTCCTTCTCAATGTATTCCCCAAAATGGACACCCGCGTCGAACCCTCCGGCGACAATGTCCATACGACTATCGTCAGTCGTAACGTCGAGCACAATATCCGGATAATCGCGGACAAACTCGCCCAGTTTCGGTGCGAGCACAGTATTCACGGCAAGCCGCGGCATAAGTAAGCGGACACGGCCTGCAGGTTTATTCCGAAGTCCGGAGACCTGGCCCAAGGCTTCCCGAATATCTGCGAACGCCGGGCGCAGCCGCGCCAGCAGGTGTTCTCCCGCTTCAGTCGGCGCAACGCTTCGCGTGGTTCGCGACACCAGTCGCACGCCGATTTCTTCTTCGAGTTCTCGCATCGAATGGCTAATGGCCGAAGGAGAAACACCGAGGCGTTTGGCGGCCTTCGTAAAACTACGCTCTTCTGCGACGGCGAGAAACACGGATAGCGCGCCGAGGTTACCTGCCACCATTTGTGAATTTTACTCACAACGCCATGTTCATTTGCGGGCTTCTCAAACACCCGGTTTACTTTTACCCTAAATGTTAGAGGACACAACGGAGCAAGGACACAAGTCACCTTGCTCCGATCGATAACCCGCACAGCAGCCCGCTCAAGTCGATGATTCGCGGCGTTGCCGGAAGCAGGAGGTCATTCATTACTGCGCGGCAAGCCGACATTGAATTTTATCCGCCCCCAAGTACATCAACGGTGGTTATTACTAGCGGGTCAGGAACAAGGACGTGCTATTCCGGCTTGTCATCGAGACGCTTCGGCGAAGGCGTGACGCTCTTAACAACGAAGAGAAGGCATCAATATGAGTAACAACCCATTGGATTTTAGTGGCAGGGTGGCACTGGTGACCGGAGCAGCCGCCGGCATGGGACTGGCGACGGCGCAGGCGTTCGCCGAGGCAGGTGCGGCCGTCGTGATGGCCGACTTCAGAGAGGACGCGGCAAAGGCGGAAGCCCAGAAGCTGACCGCTGCCGGTCACAAGGTGATCGCCGTCCGCTGCGACGTGAGCAACGAAACACAGGTGGAGCAGATGGTGGACCGCACGGTTGCCGAGTTCGGCCGACTCGACGCCGCGTTCAACAACGCCGGCGTCATGGCCCGCATCGCACCGACCGCCGAGAGCACCCGCGAAGAGTGGGACCGCGTGATCGGGATCAACTTGCGCGGCGTGTGGAGCTGCATGAAGTACGAACTGCGACAGATGGAACGCCAGGGCAGCGGCGCGATCGTCAACAACGCCTCGGTTGGCGCGTTGACCGGCAACCCCGGTATCGGCTCCTACATTGCCTCCAAGCACGGCGTGGTTGGCCTGACGCGGACCGCCGCTCTGGAATATATCAAGCACGGCATCCGTGTGAACGCGGTCAATCCTGGCCTGATCGATACGCAAATCGCCCGCGATGTCGTCAGCGGCGACGAGCAGGCGTACGCCGAAATAGCGAAGAACGTTCCCATCGGCCGCGCGGGCAGGCCCGAGGAGATCGCCTCAGCGGTGCTATGGCTTTGCAGCCCCGGAGCGACCTACGTGGTGGGCCAGGCCCTCACGGTGGACGGCGGAATGACGGTAGGCTGAGACGCCCGAAGAAATCTGACCAAGGTACACGCTGTAAACAAGGAGATTACATATGCAAGGAACCATGATTTACGGTCCGCGCGACATTCGTTTCGAGGATCGGCCGGAGCCCACAATCATTCAGCCGACGGATGCCATCGTACGCCTCTCGGCCACATGTATCTGCGGATCGGACCTGTGGCCCTATCGTGGCGTCGCCGAGGTCGCAAAACCAACCCCGATGGGTCACGAGTACTGCGGCATTGTGGAAGAGGTCGGCAAAGAGGTCAGGAACATCAGGCCCGGCCAGTTCGTGGTCGGTTCGTTTGCAACCTCTGACAACACTTGCGTCATCTGCCAGGACGGCTATCAGTCCTCGTGCCTCCAACGCGAGTTCATGAGTGCTGCGCAAGCTCCCCTGTTGCGCGTACCTCTTGCTGACGGCACGCTGGTCGCAACACGCGATCTTCCTTCCAAAGAACTGATCCCAAGTCTGCTCGCGACCTCCGACGTTTTGGGTACCGGCTGGTTCGCCGCGGACGCCGCCCACGTAAAGCCGGGGTCGACCGTTGTAGTCGTCGGAGACGGAGCGGTCGGCCTGCTCGCCGTACTCTCCGCCAAGCAGATGGGTGCCGAGCGAATCATCGCGATGAGCCGTCACCAATCGCGGCAGAAACTCGCGCGAGAGTTCGGCGCGACCGACATTGTAACCGAACGCGGCGACGAAGGTATTGCGCGAATTAAAGATCTGACAAAGGGAATTGGCTCTGATTCCGTGTGCGAGTGCGTCGGCACCCAAGAATCAATGATGCAGGCCATCCGTTCCACACGTCCTGGCGGGTTTGTGAGCTACGTTGGGGTTCCGCACGGGGTTGAACTCGACGGAACAGAGCTGTTCTTTGCTCACGTGCATCTGCACGGCGGCCCGGCCCCGGTTCGCCGCTACCTCCCTGAGCTGATCAATCTCGTGTTGAAGGAGAAGATCAATCCCGGGAAAGTGTTCGATTTGACACTGCCGCTGAATCAGGTTGCGGAAGGGTACCGGGCGATGGATGAGCGCCGGGCGATCAAGACACTGCTTCGTCCGTAAGTATCTACAGGAGCACGAATATGGAAATCAAACGAGCTGGCTCACAACCATCCGCAAAGGGACCTTCCGAGTGGTTCACTGGGAGCGTACGCATCGATCCGCTCTTCCAGCCGCCTGATCCCGCGCTTGTCCAAGGTGCGAGCGTAACCTTCGAACCGGGTGCGCGGACTGCATGGCACACCCATCCGCTTGGACAGACTCTCATCGTGACCGCGGGCTGCGGCTGGGTGCAGCACGAAGGCGGCCCGGTCGAGCAGATCCATCCCGGCGACGTCGTCTGGTTTGCGCCCGGTGAAAAGCACTGGCACGGAGCCACTTCGACCACCGGCATGACGCACATTGCCATTCAGGAGAAGCTCAACGGAAAGGTCGTTGAGTGGATGGAACAGGTCAACGACACGCAGTACCGGAAGTGATGACGCCCATCGAGCGAAGTGCCGAAATCCGTCGTGTAGCAACCGGGAAACAAGGAATGGGACTTAGGAATGATTGATGATTTTCAGCATGTGAGCATTACGTGCCGAGATCTCGAGCGGAGCGTTAGTTTCTATGAAAGACTTGGGCTCAAGGTCATCAAGCGTATTGATGAAGTCAAGGAACAGGGCATTGCGCAAGCGTTTCAACTGCCGAGAGGCCATCTTAAGGTAGCGTATCTAGCCCCGCCTCAGGCAACAAGCAAAATCTTCATCGACCTTGTGCAATGGTTGGAACCTCCGTCCACGGGTGAGGTTTATCCTGCTTTAAATCACGTGGGAATCAATCGCCTCGCGTTCCGAGTATCGGATATCGATGCGACAACGGCGGCTCTACGGGAACGGGGCATCACCTTTCTGAGTCGCCGACCGGAAATGTTCGGGCAAGGGATCCGAAGTATCGTCACCACGGATCCCGACGGAGTATTCATTCAACTCATCGAGGGTCTGTAGCAATATGAACGGAAACTTTAAAGGCAAAGTGGCGTTTGTCACGGGAGCAGGAAGCGGCATTGGCCGGGCGGCAGCGCTGGCGTTTGCCCGCGAGGGCGCGAGCGTTGTAGTGGCCGACGTTGCCGAACAGAGCAACCAGGAAACGGCCCGCATGATCGAAGAACTGGGGGCGCGGGCGCTCGCCGTTCGGTGCGACGTGACGCGGGCCGAGGACGTGAAGGCTGCGCTGGACAAGGCGGTTGAAGCATTCGGTCGTCTCGATTTCGCGTTCAACAACGCCGGTTCCGAACAGCCGATAACGGCGACCGCCGATCTCACTGAACAGGAGTGGGATCGCATCGTCAACATCAACCTCCGTGGAGTGTTTCTGTGTATGAAGTACGAGATCCCTCTCATGCTACGGAATGGCGCCGGCGTGGTTGTGAACACCTCGTCAGGTGCTGGAGTGAAAGGCTTTAAAGGTCAAGCTGCGTACGCGGCCGCGAAGCACGGCGTGATCGGCCTCACCAGGTCGGCGGCCCTCGACTACGCCTCTCAGAACATCCGCATCAACGCCGTGTGCCCGGGGATCGTCGAGACCTCGATGATGGACCGGTTCACCAGAGGCACTTCTGAAGGGCGTGAAAGGGTGATTGCGCAGGAACCAATTGGACGAATGGGGAAGCCGGACGAGATTGCGTCGGCTGTCGTCTGGCTGTGTTCGGATCCGGCTGCGTTCATGATCGGGCATGCTCTAGTCGTCGACGGCGGCCAAACGGTCTAGTGATGTTCGTCGCCAATCGTCATGCCATCCTAGCCGCCTCGCTCCTCTTCGCGTCTCTCACAGCCGGTGCATACAGTCGACAAGTTGGTCTCGCATTAAGCTATGACGCCCAGACGCGCGGGCCGGTCCCGATTCCGCCTTCCGAGCGCGGGTTGCAGACCGCTGTCGCAGAACCTTGGTTCAAGGTGTCTCACGAGCCGATAGTGCTTGAGGGACCAGCCTTCGAGCGCAACGGCGATTTGCTCTTCTGCGACGTATCCGGTGGGCGCGTGCTCCGCCTGACGCCCGATAAGCGGCTCTCCACCGTGGTCCGCTTGAACGACGCCGGTCCAGGGGGCCTCGCCATTCACAAGGACGGGCGCATCTTCATAGCCGCCATGAATATGGTCAAGCGAACTGGTTTAATCGTCGCGGTGGAACCGGACGGGACGGAGATGGAGACGATCGTTCCCGCGACGGCCGGCTATATGCCGAATGACCTCGTGTTCGATGCACACGGCGGCCTTTACTTCAGTGACTTTCGGGGCATCTCAACCGAGCCGAAAGGTGGCGCCTACTACGTCTCACCTGACGTGAAGACGATCACGCCCGTACTGCCGCATCTCGCAATGGCAAACGGTATTGCGCTCAGCCCCAGCGGCAGCCAGTTGTGGATCACGGAGTTCAGCAGGAATCTCCTGCATCGAGTCGAACTCGTGGGCGCGACAACTATCGCGCCGATCGGCACTGCCATTGCCTACCATTTCACCGGCCCGGCGCCGGACTCGATGCGCGCCGACAACGGCGGCAATCTTTACGTGGCGATGTACGGTCAAGGCCGGGTGCTGGTGTTCAACAAGAATGGTATTCCCATCGGTCAGGTTCTATTGCCGGGTCGGGACGAGGGCCACAATCTTGCATCCACTAGTATGGCCATCAAGCCCGAGACCAATGACCTCTACATCGTGACGAACGACGGGAGCGGTGGACAAGGCGCGACGATCTTCCACGCCAAGACGTTCGCGAAGGCCTTGCCGCTCTTCTCGCACCAGTGACTTACAGGCTTGGAGTCATCCGTTCTAACTGTTCTCAGGCTATGTTGCGCTTCGTTGCTCCTCGGTAGCGGCCAAGTATTTACTTTCCGAGTTGCTCCCGTGTCCTCAGCGGTCTGGAACAATATCACTAAGCAGTGCTCGAAGACAGCGAAACCAGAAAATCCTCCCGTTGAGGCGCAACCACACTACGCCCCGTCCGAACATCTCGGAGCAACACATAAAGCGCAGCGCCCGTTATCGAACATTCGGTCACAACTTTCCAAAAAGAATTTTCGCCATAGCGTTTCAGTAACTTACCTCTCGTAAACCCCGCAAAACCACTCCGCATGTCCTCTCCGCGATGCTATGCTCTCCGCACGGGCAGGGACGGCCGCGAGCCGTTTCCTGCCTTTTTGCGTTTTAAGGAGGATGACCATGACGGGACGGGAAAATCGGAGGCAGCGCCGGGAAACCGAGCGAAAAGCGCGCAAACTTGCCAATAAACAGGGACAGCCGAGCGCTGCCCCGGCCGAGCCGCCCAGCCCGTCTGTCCCGCATCGGCCTGCCCCTCACCCCACGGCCGTTGCCCTGATGGCCGAGATGCGGGCCAAAGCCGACCGCGAGTTGGAGGATGAATTCGGGGCTGATTTCATCGCCCACGCCCGCCAGGTAAGCGACCGCATCGCCAGCCGCTTAGGTCTTCCCACTTCTTCCGGCGCTCGTGCCGACGCCAATCGCACTAACGCGCAGCGGTCGACCGGCCCTCGCACGGAGGCAGGAAAATTGGCTTCGTCTCGTAATGCGCTGAAGCATGGCCTGTCCACGGGAACGACACTGATTCCCGGTGAGGATGGAAACGAACTCGAAGCCCTTCGCGACGCTCTCCGTCGTGAGCACCAGCCCTCCGATGCCACCGAACAAATTCTGGTGGATCAACTCGCCCAATCGCATTGGCTGCTCCAACGTGCGATCCGCTTCCAGAACGAGTGCTTTGCCGCCGATGGCGTCAATGAAAAAAGGCTCGCCCTGTTCCTTCGCTACGGCTCCGCCCACGAGCGCGCGTTCCATAAAGCTTTGAACGCACTGTTTCGTTTGAAGAAAGAACGCCGGAAAGCGGCGCACCCTCCCGCAAAACACCAGCCGACTCCGCAGAATGGCTTCGTTTCGCGAAACGAGGGCTCGCGACCGGCCACGCCGCCCGCCACTGGCTTCGTTTCGTATTCCGGACCCTCGGCAAGCCCTGATGCACTGGATTCCGGTCGAACCGATGCTTGGAACTTCCGTCCCGTCGCCCATCCTTTCCTTGGCGCGTCTGACAGCCTGGAAACTCGCTCGGTTCATACTAGAAGTGAGTAGACCAGCCATGGCTAAAGTAATTCATTGCCCCATCTGTAATCGTCCGGTCTCTCTCGACGACCCGAACATGCCCTTCTGCAGCGACCGGTGCCGTCTGATAGACCTGGGGAATTGGGCCTCCGAAAAGTACGTCATTCCCGGGCAGGAGAAAGTGAGCGATCTGGAGGAATTGGAAGAGTCGGATGCGCACCAGGGCTTCTAGGTGAAGCGCCTCTCCGTTTGGCTCGCTACGTGGTTCGGTTGCGGCTATTTCCCTTATGGTCCAGGAACGGTAGGATCGCTGGCGGCCCTTGTTATAGCGGGCGCGTTGTGGCGGTACATTGATGACAGCCGCCTGTTGCTGTTTCTCTTGATTCTGCTACTTACCGGTCCGGCCGTTTGGGCCTCCACACGTACGGCTCGGGCCTTCGAAAAGAAGGATCCCGGTATAGTCGTGGTGGATGAGGTGCTTGGACAATGGGTAACCTTGCTGGGAGCCCCGCATCAAACTCCCGTAACGCTCCTGATAGGATTTCTGCTGTTTCGTTTGTTCGACATCTGGAAGCCCCCGCCCGTACGCCAGCTTGAAAAACTCCCGGAAGGGCTGGGCATCGTGGCTGACGATATCGCGGCAGGAATTTACGCTGCACTTATCTTGTATATAGGCGGACTTTTAAGACTCTACTAATTATGGCGAGTACATCTGAGACCCTCGACTGGACGGACCGGCCCACGGTCTCGAGCGTGGAACCCTACGCGGCGATCCCAGGGGGCGATTTGCATATACGGGGCCAGCATCTGGCCGCAGGCGGAAAGCCATTGGTGAAGCTGGGCAACCGGCCTGCGCATCTGATCGTGGCGGGAGACGACTACATCATCGCGCGCGTGCCGGAGTCGGCCGTAGTTGGCGAATTGGTCGTGACCAGCGGCGACTGGAACAGCGGCATGCAGGAAACCCACATTGGCGTGCAAGTAGCAGATAGCCTTCATCCGGTCGCTAACCCGGCCGTGGACCGGGAAGGCAACCTGTATAGCACGTTTAGTGGCTCACGGGGCCAGAAATCTCCCGTGTCGATCTATAAAATCGATACGAACTACAACTCCAAGCCTTTCGTCACCGACCTGATGAATCCAACCGGTCTCGCTTTCGATAGCGAAGGACTGCTGTATGCCTCCAGTCGCTACGACGGGGTGATTTATCAGATCACGCCCACCGGCAATATGTCCGTTTTCGCGGAAGGCATGGGGGTCGCCACCGGCATCGCCTTCGATTCGGAAGAAAACCTGTATGTGGGCGACCGGAGCGGCACCATTTTCAAAATCAGCCGGTCGCGCCAGATTTATGTGTTCGCCACGCTCGAGCCTTCCATCGCTGCCTATCATCTGGCATTCGGTCCTGAAGACTATCTGTATGTCACGGGCCCCACTACCTCCAGCTTCGATTCTGTGATGCGGGTCTCCAACGCGGGAGAAGTAGAGACGTTTTATCGTGGCTTGGGGCGTCCGCAAGGACTGGCGTTCGATGCCGCCGGGAACCTGTATGTGGCTGCCTCTTTGCGCGGTCGGCGTGGCGTCGTCTGTATTGATCCTTCACGAAAAGCAAAGCTGTTTCTTTCCGGGCCCGGAATCGTGGGGCTGGCCATCGCGCCCTCGAAAGCGATGATTCTTGCGACACATAGCGCCTTGTTTAGGGCCGATGTGGGTCTTGCTCCTTTTCGGAATCTGCAGTAATGGCCAACGCGGAAATTATCGCGGTAGGCAGCGAACTGCTGACTCCGCAGCGAATAGACACCAATTCGCTCACCCTCACGGAAGCGTTAAACAACCTGGGCGTGGAAGTGGTCGGCAAGCAGGTCGTAGGCGACGATCGCATTCGTCTGACCGAGGCGATTCGCGAAAGCTTGAAGCGCGCCGAAATCGTCATTCTGAGCGGCGGTCTCGGGCCCACCGAGGATGACATTACCCGCGATGCAGCCGCTCAGGCACTCGGCCGTAGATTGGTCTTCTCGCCAGAGCAGGAAACCATTCTCGCCGCCTACTTTCAGCGCTTGAATCGCACCATGGCGGAGAACAATCGCCGGCAGGCTCACCTCATCGAGGGCGCCGAGGCGCTGGCCAATCCGAACGGCACAGCGCCGGGTCAATTTTTCCGGACCGGAGCGGGCGCGCTGATTCTGCTTCCCGGCCCTCCTCGGGAACTAAAACCGATGATGGAGAACGAAGTGGTCCCGCGGCTCAGGAAAATGTTGCCCCGCCAGGTCATCAGGGTTCGCACCTTTCGGATTACAGGCATCGGTGAGTCGGATCTCGACCGCATGATCGCGCCGATCTACACCAGGTACGAGAACCCCGCTACGACGATTTTATTCGCGTCCGGCGATTTGTTCGTCCACCTCCGCGCCCGGTGCGATTCGGAGCAGGAAGCTGAGGCACTGCTGAAGGAGGTCGGCGATCCGATCGCTGAAAAGCTCGGCGATCTGGTTTACACCCAGAACCCGGCTGAATCCCTGGAGGGTGTCATCGGACGCTTATTGCAGGACCAGAAAGCCACAATCGCCACTGCCGAAAGCTGCACAGGTGGACTGATCGCCGCCCGGCTGACGAATCTCCCCGGTAGCTCGAAACGCTACATTGGCGGCTACATCACTTACAGCGAAAAGCAGAAGCAGGAAGTCTTGGGAGTTCCGGCCGAGCTATTGGCACAGTATTCGGCAGTGAGCCGGCAGGTGGCGGTTGCCATGGCGGAAGGCGCCCGGAAACAGAGCGGCGCTACCTACGCTTTATCCACTACCGGATATGCCGGCCCTGAGGGCGGAACTGAGCAGGATCCGGTCGGAACCGTGTACGTGGGGATTGTGGGGCCCCACGGTACCACGATTGAAAGAATAAAGCACGGCGGCGATCGCGAGCGTGTAAGAACTTATTCCACTCAAAGCGCGCTCAACATTCTGAGGAAAACGCTGATCAACCACCGCTAGCGGGAAGACGTCAGTGCGGGAAATTCCGCGCCGCTGGCACTGCTCGCGTTAATGGACTCCGGCACGTTGATGTTGGAAACAGGTATCTTTCGCGCCGGCTGGGTCGTAAAATCCCAGAACGTCTGTCCCATCACAGCGTAATTTTGAACTTGCACTCGATTTCCGTTCTTGAGAACCACCGTGATCGGGGGCCGCGGCGGAGCGGGGTCCGGATCTGGTGCCGGTTGCGCCTGGGGAGTCGGTGAGGATTGCTGGGCGGGTGCTGGCTGCGAAGCCGCTTGGTCTCGCAGATTCTCCACTTCCGCGCTGAGCCGTTGTACCTGCTCGCCTAACAGGTTCTGCGTAGCCGCCGCATTTTGTGCCTGGGCCGCCACGGCATCGGCTATCGCACTGTTCTGCTGGGATGCGCCGTAATCGCCGTAGTCGAAAATTGGCAGGTACGGTAGCCCATATGTGTATGGCAAATAACCGCCACGACCGCGCTGGTAATAATAGCCACCGCTCTGCGAATAGGCCCCGGGGCGAATGCCTGTAAAGCCAGCGGAATGCGGCCGCAACTCAGGATGCTGCAGCGCCACGCTGGGAGGAACGGGATAAGGCCTGCCGCCGGCAGGAGAACCAATCCGGCCGGCTGTATGGGGTACCCCCATGGCGCCGCCGTGGGCACCGCGCGGCCCTTGACCAGCGCTGGCGATCAGGACCGGGGCGGCGGCAAGAAAAAGGAATCGGATAGGGAAGCGCATCGAGCACCTCTACTCAACTTACGCCTATTAGACGCAGGGCGTTACCAGGAAGATACGGACTGCGGAAAGGAGGGCGGATTGTAAGAGCGTTTACGCCCGCCGCTACAATGGAAATTCCATGCGCATCGCACTCGCGCAAATAAATAACACGGTCGGCGATTTGAGTGGCAACGCCGCCAAGATTCTTGATTTTTCACGCCGGGCGGAGCGTGCCGGCGCGGACGTGGTCGTCTTCCCGGAACTCGCGCTGACGGGTTACCCCCCGCGCGATCTGGTCGAAAAGGACTCTTTTCTTGATCGCACGCACGACGCCCTGTTAAGGATTGCTGCCGATTCTGCCGGTATGAAGGCGGCCCTGATCGTCGGGTACGTGGCCCGTTCGCCGAAAAACTCGGCCATCAAGGCACAGAATGCCGCTGCCGTTATCGAACGGGGCCGTATTGTCTTCGATCAACGAAAGATGCTGCTGCCCACCTACGACGTCTTCGACGAGGTGCGGTTTTTCCAGCCTGCCGATTCGCAGGACCTTTACACCATTTGTGGAAGGAAGGTGGCCATCTCGATCTGCGAAGATGCCTGGAACGATAAGCACTTCTGGGAGCGGCGTCGCTATGCCCGGGATCCCGTCGAAGAGCTGGTGCAAAAGGGCGCGGAGATCATTATTTCCATCAATGCGTCCCCGTGGAATGTGGGCAAGCGCAAGCAGCGGGAAGCAATCTTCCGCGCTATGACAGAGCGCTTTCACCTTCCCGTGGTTTACTCGCACATGGTGGGCGGCAACGACCAACTGGTATTCGACGGAACGAGCTTCGCCATGACGTCCTCCGGTCAGTTGGCTGCACGGGCAAAGTCATTCTCGGAAGACCTTGTCTTCTTTGACTCCGAGACCGGGATGGGCGAGGATCACACCACCGACACGCCCGATGATGAAGCTGCTTTCGATGCCCTTGTGCTTGGGACGCGCGATTACATAGAAAAGTGCGGATTTCGCCGCATCACAATCGGCCTGAGCGGCGGCATCGATTCGGCGCTGGTGGCCGCGATCGCGGTTGAAGCCATAGGGGAAGAAAACGTGATGGGAGTCGGGATGCCCGGTCCTTACTCCTCCGAACACAGCCTCACGGATGCGTGCGCGCTGGCCCGGAATTTGGGAATCCGCTTTGAGGTGGTCTCGATCAAGCCCAGCTACGAGGACATGTTGAAGAGCCTGGCGCCGCTGTTTACGGGTTATAAGCCCGACACCACAGAGGAAAATCTTCAATCCCGGTTGCGCGGAGTGACGCTGATGGCATTGTCCAACAAGTTCGGAACATTGGTTCTGACCACCGGCAACAAAAGCGAGATCGCTGTGGGTTATACGACTTTATACGGCGACATGTGCGGCGGTCTGGCCGTTATCAGCGACGTTCCCAAAACCATGGTCTACCGGCTTGGGCGTATTGCAAATGCGCGGCGCGTGGCGCGGGGACTGCCCGCCGGAATACCGGAGCACACGTTCACTAAACCACCGTCGGCCGAGCTCCGCCCGGATCAGAAAGACACCGACAGCCTACCCGACTACGAAGTGCTGGATGCGATCCTTGCCGGATATATCGAACGCTACGAGTCCGTTGCGGAAATCGCCAGGAAAGAAAACCTGCCGCAAGACCTGGTTCGCGATATCGTTCGCAAAGTGGATCGCAACGAATACAAGCGGCAACAGGCAGCTCCTGGATTGAGAATCACTCCTAAGGCGTTTGGCGTGGGCCGCCGCTTTCCCATCGCGCACAGGTTTACCGAATAATGAATGCATTTACCAAGTGGTTGCCCCTCCTGTTGCTGGGAGGGCAGCTCTTCGCGCAAACGCCGCCGCACGTCGGCAAGCTTCCGGATGGCGGTTTCCTTTTAAACAGCGGATGGACGCTTCGGCCCGCGGGGGAGCAGGTTCCCGTCGATACGCTGCCAATGAGCACGGCGGTCTCGACGGACGGGAAGTACCTGTTGGTCCTGAATGCCGGATACCATCCCCCTTCGGTGAGCGTCATTGAGATCGCGAACAAGCGGGAGGTGTCCCGATACAAATTGCCGGACGCGTGGCTCGGCCTGGCGATAGCGCCGCATGCCGACCGCGTGTACGTGGGCGGCGGCACAACCGGTGTCGTGCATGAGTTGCTACTCGATCCGGCCACGGGCAAACTGACCGCGCAGCGTGAGCTGCCCGCCGTCGCCGATCTCAACAACAAGGGTCAGTCGTTTATCGGCGATGTGACGGTGCGCTCGGATGGCCACGTTCTCTATGCCGCCGATCTGGAAACGAATAATGTAGCTGTCATCGATCTGGACACAGGCAAACTGATCGGCCGATTCGCCTGTGGACGGCGTCCTTACCGGCTACTGTTGTCTCCCGACAGCAAAAGGCTGCTGGTAAGCAGTTGGGCCGACGGTTCCGTTTACCAGTACGATGCGAACAACGGAAAGGAGGTCGGACGTACGCGAGTCGCGCCGGAGCTTACGGACATGCTCTGGGTAGGCGGAGCCCCGGATATCGAGGGAGCGGGACGGTCCTCCTACGTCGCCCGCGTGTTCGTTGTCGCGGAGAATACCAACAACGTGTATTCACTCGGCGTTACGGCCGATGGGCAGCTCGCCAGGCTTGAATCAATCAACCTGTCTTTAACGCCTATGCACCCGCTGGGCATGACGCCGACTGCGCTGGCGGCAGATAAGGAAGGAACGCACCTGTACGTCGTGTGCTCTGATGCTAACGCGGTGGCGGCCGTCAATATTTCAGGGGCGCAGAGCATCGTTGCAGGCTTCGTGCCCACCGGTTGGTATCCCACCGCTGTCAGAGAGCTCGACGACCATCGGGTTGTCGTTCTCAACGGCAAAGGCCTGGGTAGTGCGCCCAACCCGAATGGGCCGAATCCGACGAGACGGGCGGCACCTCTGCATGAAGGCAACTCCGCCGTTCAGTACATCCCGAGCATGCAGACCGGAACGGTCTCGTTCATTCCTGCGTTGACCGGCGCGAATTTGCATGGATACACGGCGACGGTGATGCGAAATTCGCCTTACCGCGACCAATTGATCTACGGGCCGCCTGCCGACCAGAAGACGGCGTACTTCTCGCGTTCGGAAAATCACCCCTCACCGATCCAGCATGTGATCTACATCATCAAGGAAAACCGGACCTACGATCAGGTTCTGGGAGATCTCAATAAAGGAAACGGTGATAAGTCTCTGAACTTATTTGGCGAGCAGGTGACGCCGAACCTCCACCGGCTTGCCAGCGAATTTATCCTCTACGACAACTTCTACGAGAACGCCGATGTCAGTGCCGAGGGGCACAATTGGGCGAATGCCGCCATTGCGCCCGATTACACAGTGAAGCTCTGGCCCAATAGCTATGCGCACCGCCGGCAGACCTACGACTACGAGGGCGGGGAAGCGGCGAACATGCCGCCCGCCGGCTATCTGTGGAGCAATGCGCTGCAAGCGGGTATAAGCATCCGCGATTACGGCGAGTGGACGACGAATATCCCTCTCGATCACGCAAGCGGAGCGCGGCAGATCGCCAGTGTGAAGGACCGGTCGCTTTCTCCGTGTGTCGATATGAATTATCGCGGCTTCGATTTAGGGTATCCCGACGTGAAGCGGGCCGAGGAGTTCATTCGTGAATGGAACGGCTACGATGCAAGCGGCCAGGCGCCGCAACTGCTGATCGTCCGCATGGGCAACGATCACACGATGGGCACCGCGCCCGGCAAGCTGACCCCGTTCGCATACAATGCCGATAACGATTATGCGGTGGGCATGCTGGTGGATGCGGTTTCCCACAGCAAGCTATGGGCATCGACGGCTATCTTTATTACCGAGGATGATGCGCAGAACGGACCTGATCATGTGGATTCCCATCGTGCCCCGGCGTGGGTAATTTCGCCCTATACGCATCGGGGTACTGTCGATTCGAATATGTACAACCAGACCAGCGTGCTTCGCACGATGGAGTTAATCGTTGGTTTGAAGCCGATGACGCAATTCGATGCGGCGTCGCGGCCGATGTTCGACGGATTCAGCCAGCAACCTGACCTGCGACCCTACAGCGTGATTTCGCCGAAGGTTTCGCTCACAGAAACGAATTCTGTCCATGCGCCGGGCGCGGCAGAGTCGGCCCGCATGGACTTTTCGGATGCGGACAAGGCCGATGATGACGACCTGAACGCTATTCTGTGGAAGGCAATCAAGGGAAGCGACCTGCCCGCTCCAACGCGCAGTCTGTTTGCGAGGTAGTAAGCTATCGAGACTTGTTGTCCCGCTTCACGGCAAGGGGCGCAAAGGACTGTGAGACGGGCATGATCTGAATCGTATTGACATTGACGTGCGGAGGGCGTGTCGCCACCCAGTGAATGGCGTCGGCGATGTCCTCCGCCGTCAGTGGCTGCGTTCCTTCGTAGACTGCTTCCGCCTTTTTCTGGTCGCCCTTGAAACGCACTTCGGAAAACTCCGTTCCTCCAGCAAGTCCGGGCTGAACGTCGGTTACTCTTACCCTGGTTCCTGCTAGATCAGCTCTCAAATTCAGGCTGAACTGATGGACGAATGCCTTTGTCCCTCCGTATACGTTGCCGCCCGGATAAGGCCACTCCGCTGCGGTCGAGCCCAGATTGATGATGTGACCGCGATGTCTCTCCACCATGCCGGGCAGCAGTAATCGCGTGCAGTACAGTAGCCCCTTGATATTGGTATCCACCATGGCTTCCCAGTCCTCCAGGTGGGCTTCGTACGCCGGCTCGAGCCCAATGGCACCGCCGGCGTTATTCACCAGGACATCGACGGCTGCGAAGGCCTCGGGCAGCGTTCCAATGGCCTTCTCCACTTCACGTCGCTTGCTTACGTCAAACGGCAGCGGCAGGAAATTTTCTCCCAGTTCCCGCTTCAACTCCTCCAGGCGATCTCCTCGCCGTCCCGTGCCGACGATCTTTGCTCCGTCCTTAGCAAACCTCTGTGCGACTGCCTTCCCAAACCCCGCCGTGGCTCCTGTGACAAAAACGATCATATGCAATAGAGTTTCGCAGAGGCGAATGGGCGACAGAGATTTTCCTATACAGGCAGGATAGGGCGCACCTCGCTCCATACGCGCTCGGCGACGGCTTCAACGCTGCCCTCGCCATTCACCAGACGGAAGCGCGCGGGCTCCAGCGCGGCGATTTCATGGTAGCCCGCGCCAACACGGCGATGAAAATTGAGTGACTGCTGGTCGATGCGGGTCTCGCTAGCATCCCCAGGAGCATGGTTGCTCTTGCGAATATTGCGGGAGTGGGCACGCGCCAGTCCCGTTTCAATATCGATGTCGATGCAGATCGTTAAATTGGGTAGAAGGGAGCCGACCGCGAGCTGATGTGCAGCACGGACCGTTTCGAAGCCGATGCCGCGGGCGCATCCCTGATACGCAAGAGTCGAATCGGTAAAGCGGTCGCTGACCACGATGGCCCCGCGATGCAGGGCCGGAACAATCACCTCCGCTGCCGCCTGGGCCCGCGACGCAAACATCAGCAACAGTTCCGCCATGGGAGCCATCTCGGAGTTCGCAGGGTCCAGCAGTATTCGACGAATCTGCTTACCAATTGAAGTGCCGCCCGGTTCCTGATTCTCGACGACTTCGCAGGCGGTTGCACGAAGCCGTTCAACCAAAAGCTTCATCTGCGTCGATTTGCCGCTTCCTTCCGTGCCTTCGAAGCTAATGAAGATGCCGCGTTTCATGGGCGGAGCGCGCTAGTCATAGACAAAGTGCAGGAGCGCCTTCAGGTCTGCCCAAGCCTCACGCTTCGCTGCCTGATTGTAAGCGCGCAGCAGATACGAGGGATGATACGTGATCATCACGGGAATGCCATTCCATTTGTGCCACTGCCCGCGCGACTTTGTGATGCCTTCCTTTGTATTCAGAAGCGCTTTCATGGCGGTGGCTCCGAGCGCGCAAATGGCTTTGGGTTGAATTACTGTGAGCTGTCGAAAAAGGAACTGCCCGCAGGTCTGCATCTCATCGGGAAGCGGCGTGCGGTTTTCCGGAGGCCGGCACTTCACCACGTTGCAGATATAAACATCCTGGCGGCGAATCGGAATACCTTCCTTGGAAGCCGTATTGTCGATCATCTGCGTCAGCAGTTGTCCAGCGCGGCCAACGAAAGGAATTCCCTGGGCATCCTCGTCCGCGCCCGGACCTTCTCCCACAAAGACGAGACGGGAATTCTCGTCGCCGGAGCCGAAGACGATGGTATGCCGGGCTTCGCACAAGCGGCAGCGTTTGCAGTCGCCGATATCGGCGCGGATCTTTTCAAGGCTATCGTCGGCGGGCACAATACTCGGCAGGATCGTCTCCGGGCGCGTGATATTGCTGCGAACCTCTGGCACGACCGGGTCCGGTAGTGGTTCGGAGACCGCTACGGCACTCTGCTGAGCGGCGGGCCGTTTATAAACAGTGGAGAATCCAAGATCGCGGTAAAGCTCCAGATAGGAGCGAATTTCTTCCTTCGTCATCTGGAAAGATTGGCATGGCGGAGCGATAGCCGGAGCGTGCTGATTCCATCGAGAATTCGTTCTGCGACTTCGCTTTTGTCCGCAGGTCCAACGTGAACGGCTGGTCCCGAGCGTGTGATGATTTCGACTTCATTCCGGTCGGATTCGAACCCAAGGCCCTCCTGGTTCACCAGATTTCCCACGAGCATGTCGCAATTCTTGCTCGCCATCTTGCGCCGCGCCTCGTCCAGAAGGTTCTGTGTTTCGGCTGCAAAGCCGATGAGCAGACGGTCTCCCTTGCGCTGGCCCACTTCGGCCAGAATGTCCGGTGTCGGTTCCATTTCCAGTGAGAAGCGCGCTGCCGTTTTCTTCAATTTTTGCTGCGGAACGTTGGCGACGTAATAGTCGGCAACGGCGGCAGCCTTGATGATCACGGTGGACTCTTCCAAACGGTCGAGTACCGCCTTGCGCATCTCAAAGGCAGTTCGTACAGGGACGAGTTCGGCGCTGCGCGGGGCGGGAATGCTGACCGGCCCGGAGACGAGAATGACTCGGGCGCCGCGCTTGGCGGCAGCGGCGGCAAGAGCATAGCCCATTTTGCCGCTGGAGCGGTTTGAGATGTACCGGACGGGATCGAGCGGCTCCTGTGTTGGCCCGGCCGTAATCAGAAACGTCTCGCCTTCCAGATCTTTCTTCTGCCGTTTCAGGGAATCCACATGCTCAGCAATCCTTAAGGGATCGGCGAAGCGCCCGGCTCCCACGGTGCCGCAGGCAAGCCAACCCTCGTCTGGTTCGATCACAGAACAGCCGCGCTCGCGGAGAGTCGCAAGGTTCGCTTGCGTCGCTGGATGATTCCACATCGCCGTGTTCATCGTCGGCGCCAAAACCACCGGACCGGTAAAGGCCAGATAAAGTGTAGAAAGAAAATCGTCCGCCAGCCCGTACGTAAATTTCGCGAGCAGATCGGCGGTAGCCGGCGCTACGACGAGCACGTCGTTTTCTTGCGCTAGAGCAATGTGCTCCACAGCGCTCGATAGAGTGTCGGCGTCGCTGGAGCGCGAGAATAGTCCGGTCACCACCTTGCGTCCCGTCAGGGTAGCGAACGTGAGCGGCTGGATAAACTCCTGGGCGGCACTGGTCATCACCACTTGGACGGCGTGGCCAAGCTGGCCCAACGCCCGCGCAAGCTCAACCGCCTTATAAGCGGCGATTCCTCCGCCGACACCTAGTGCTACGCGCATCGGGCGCTACTCCGCTGCTTCTAGCTCGTGCTGCTCTTCGCGGTTCAGATCGGTGTAGGGAACCAGGCCCCGACGGACCTCTTCCATGCTCAAAGTGGTGGGCTTTTTGTTCGTGGCCGGCAGAACACTGCGTTGGCCGTTCTGCAATTGCCGTGCCCGCTTTGCCGCCACAATAATGAACCGGTAGGTGCTGGCATCCGGATCGTCCGGAATGGAGTGCATTGCATTTGGTCTTGGTTTATCTGACATACCTTCTCCGTTTTGGGCCTTCTTTCCAGGCCCGATCGTTTTCAAGCTACTAGTAAGCCCGCGCCCTGAAGCTATCAAGGATGGGGCGTACCTGATCTTCCATACGAATTCTCCGGATGCGCTCTGCTTTAACAATGGCCGAGAGCGTGTCCACCGACTGTTCCACGCGGTGATTGATCAGTACGTAGTCGTACTGATCGTAGTTCCGAATCTCTTCGGCCGCATCCCGCAATCGCCGCTGAATCACTTCTTCCGAATCCTCCGACCTCGCCCGCAACCGCTGTTCCAGGATGTCGCGCGACGGAGCCAGAATAAATATGGTCACCGCATCGGGTAGCCTTCGTTTCAATTGTCTCGCACCTTGCACGTCGATGTCGAGGACCACGTCCTTGCCCTCGTCTCGAGCCTGCTCCAGTATTTGGCTCCCAGTGCCGTAGTAGTTCCCAAATACCTCCGCATATTCCAGGAATTCGTGGTTCTGAATACGAGTTTCGAACTCCTCACGGGAGATGTAGTTATAGCTCTCGCCTGGACGTTCATTGCCGCGGGGCTGGCGGGTGGTGTAGGAGACAGAAAACAGCAGACTCGGATCGCGATCGAGGAGACCGGCCACCAACGTCGATTTGCCGGAGCCAGAGGGCGCCGAAATGATGAAGACCGCCATCACGCGTTCTCGCTCGCCATGGTGCAAGGTTCCGGTTTCTTCTGTTGCTGCATAGCGGCTATTCAAGATTTAAGGCCTGTTCCCGTATCTTTTCGATGTTAGCTTTCGTGGCAAGCGCCAGATTGGTAATCGTCAGCCCGGCGTCTCCAATACCCGAGGTTTTTGAAAGGATGGTATTCGTCTCGCGATTCATTTCCTGCAGAAGGAAGTCGAGACGCTTTCCCACTTCACCACCTTCGTCCAGCATGCGCCGCAGTTCCTCGGTGTGTATGATCAAGCGCGTAAGCTCTTCCTGGACATCGGAGCGGTCCGCCAGCAGCGCCGTTTCCGCAGCCAGCCGGCCATCGTCGACCGAAATGCCCTCTAGCAGTTCGCTCAAACGCTCCTTGAGCCGCTTTTGAAAGTAGGGAAGGGCTTCTCTCCGAATCTCTGCGATGCGGTTTGCGTGGTCCGTGATGGCCTGAGCCTCTTTCACGAGTGCGGCTTGCAGTTCCTGTCCTTCGCGCTCGCGGTATTGGTTTAGCTCCTGAATGCAATCGTCCAGGGCGTTTAATATCTCGGATTCGAGCGAGCTGTCGAGTGGCTTCGTGCTCTCGACCGGAGTGAACATCCCTTCTACCCGTAGAAGCAGGTTGAGGTCGGGCTTGTCATCGAGGCCGAATTCGGAGTTTGCCTGATGGAAAGCCGCCAAGTATCGGCTTAGCAGGTCACGGTTATACGACGGTCCGATCGTCGTATCCGCTTCCTTGGCCAGCGAGAATCTCACGTCAACATGTCCACGCCGAATGTTTTGTTTCAGCAAGGCCCGACTGGCGTTTTCAAATAGCGCCAGCTCGCCAGGGTGGTGGAAGTGAATATCCAGGCCCCGATAATTCACGCTGCGCAAGCTGACTGTGAATTCCCCTACGCTGGTCTGGCGGCGGACCAGTGCATAGCCGGTCATGCTGCGGAGCGCATTAGCTGACGATGGCATTGGAATCGACTTGTTGCAGTTCGTACAGCTTTTGATAGACGCCCTTTGCGTTGATCAGCTGATCGTGAGTGCCGACTTCGACGATACGTCCAGCGTCGAGCACCACGATCTTGTCGGCCTGGCGAATGGTAGAGAGCCGATGGGCAATTACCAACACGGTTCTGCGCTTCATCAAGGCCGTAAGAGCCTGCTGGACCAAGCGCTCGGATTCCGAATCGAGATGCGATGTTGCCTCGTCCAGGATCAAGATCGGCGCATCCTTTAGTAACGCACGCGCGATGGCGAGCCGCTGACGTTGTCCGCCGCTCAACTTTATTCCGCGCTCGCCGATCTTCTGGTTGTATTTGTCGGGTAACCGCTCTATAAATTCATCGGCTAATGCTGTTTTTGCGGCAGCGTAGACTTCTTCGGCTTTGGCGTCGGGGCGTCCGTAGGCGATGTTGTCGAAGATGCTGTCGTTGAAGAGAAATGTTTCCTGTGCGACGATGCTGATGTTTTCGCGAAGGGAATCCAGACGGATCTCGCGAACGTCCTTGCCGTCGATGAGAACTCCGCCACCGGAAACGTCGTAAAACCGGGGAACAAGATTGGCCAGGGTGGTTTTACCCGCGCCGCTTGAGCCTACCAGCGCCACAACCTCTCCGGCCTTTACATCGAGATTGATTCCGTCAAGGACAACGCGGTCCGGAGAGTTAGGGTAGCCAAAACAAACGTTTTCGAAGCGAATGGCCCGCTCGAACTTGGAAAGGCGAAGAGCATTCGGCTTGTCGATAACGCCTTGCTGCCGGTCGAGGTATTTAAAGACCTCCAAGGCGGCGCCAATACCTTGCTGAAAGATGTTGTGGATGCCGGTCAATCGTTTGATGGGCTCGTAGAGCATCACCAATGCCAAGACGAAGCTGGTGAACTTGCCCGCAGTCATTGCGGCTGCCTTTACCTGAAGCCGTGCAAAGGTCAGTAGGGCGACAATGGTGATCGCGCCGAAAAATTCGATGATGGGCGATGCCAGCGCCTGCTGGGCAACGTAGCGCAGATTGCTGGTTTTCAGCCGCTGGGCGGCGAGCCGGAAACGCTTCGATTCGAAGTCCTCCGCACCGAAACTCTTGACGACCTGATGACCGCTGATCGTCTCCTGCAGGATTTGATTCAGCCCCGCGGCCATGTCTTGTGCCTGCCTCGTTGTCTTGCGAATGCGGCGGCCCAAACGAACGGTCAAGAACGCGACTATGGGAAACACGACCAGGCTGACCAGCGAAAGCTTCCAATCGATGGAGATCATCGCCAGGAGCAGGAACAACGCCGTGAAGGTTTGGCGAAGCCAATCGGCCAGCATGGTTGATACGGCAACCTGGATTTTTTCGATGTCGATCATTATGGACGACATGATGCGTCCGGTCGTTTGATCTTCAAAGAACTGGGAGTCCTGGCGCATGACCTGGTCGAACACTTCCTGGCGCAGATCCATGACCGCATTGATGCCCACCCAGTTCACTAAGTAGTTGCCGAGATAATCGCAAACGCCCTTGGCGATGAAACAGAGCAGAATGCCAACGGCCACCATCGTCCAGATGTTGTGAATGAACGAAGGCAGAATGTCGTTTAAGTAGATTTGAAACTGTGTATGGGGAATGGAGAAGAGAAGTGCCGGACTATCCGGCGCGTTCGGCTTTAACACGCGATCGAAGACAAGAGGAATCAGCCGCACGAGCAGCCCTTGGGAAAGGCCGACGATCGCCATGAAGAAAACCGAGGCCAGCAACGCCGGAATGTATGGCCCGGCGTAACTCATCAAGCGGCGAAAATCTCTCAAGCGTGCGCCTCTTCGAGCGTGCGCAATCTTTCGAGCGCGGCGATCACGCGCGACACGCTGACTTGAGACAGGCCGTCGGGAGCCACGACCACCTCCGATTCGGTTTGCCAGGGACCCCAGATGGCAGGATTCGATGGACCAAAAAGCACGACGCTGGGAACTCCAAAGGCAGCAGCCATATGCGCGGGTCCACTATCGTTACCGACAAACAACGATGCCTTCGACAGGAGTAGTTTCACTTTCTCCAGACTGCCTTGAAAGATTTCATGCGCTGCAAACGGCGCGGTGTCGTCTCCGGGCGCGGCCAGGAAGACCGGGTGAATGTTCCATAACGCGAGATAACGCGCCACCTCGCAGAAACGTTCGGCAGGCCAGCGCTTTTCGGAAGAAGAAGCATACGGATGGAGCACCGCGTAGCGAACTGTGGGCGGCGGCGCTTCTTCTGGTATGCAGAGTACGGCGCGAGGCACGTCTTGCGTGGGAACCCCGAGGGCGAAAAAGGCCGAGGCCATGTGTTCTGCGGTATGAACCGTACGATTCACGCCGAGGATCTGTTGTGCGCGCCCGATCTTCAGGTTGTAGGCAAACGTCATGCTGTGGTGTGCAAAACCAGCGCGCCATTTGGCGCCTGAGAGCGCGGTCATCCATTGGCTTCGTGTTCCGCCGTGCAAATTCACGCAGAGCTCCGGCTTCCAATGGCGAACAGCTTTCCAGGCAGGTGGGAGGATGTCGCTCACTAAGGGGTTTCCCTGAAACACCGGGGCAAAAGCAGGCTCCACGGAAACACCGATCTTCAAATCAGGACGCCACTGATTCAACAGTTTCAGGGCAGGCGTGGTGAGAACGCAATCACCGAGGGATCGCAGGCGAATGACACAAATGCGCGCGCCTAACGCCAATTGCTCCAGCACCGTCATACAGGAAAACTTAGGGCTCTACGACTGCTTGATCCACCAGCATCACCGGAATGTCGTCGCGAATCGGATAAACGCGGTTACACTGCACGCACTTCAATCCGCTGCCATCCTCTTTGAGGTGAACGGGGGCTTTACAGACGGGACAAACCAGAATATCGAGCAGCTCTTTACTAATTGCCATCGAACTTAATAGTCTATCAACGCGCTACGATAGGCGTTGAATTTCTTAGGCCTGCGCGACCTGTAAGCCGGTTTCTGTACCCGCCGTAGCGGGCGGCAACCATTCCTCTAGGCTTGCCATTGCTTGCAAGCTCCAGCAACCTACCCGGAAGTGGTAACGGAGCGGGCCGCTCCTCCTCCCCTATTTGGTCTTGCTCCGCATGGGGTTTTCCCTGCCAGCCCGATTGCTCGAGCCGCGGTGCGCTCTTACCGCACCTTTTCACCCTTACCAGCGAAGGAAACCAACGCTGGCGGTATATTTTCTGTGGCACTATCCGTAGCGAATACCTTGAGGTAGACGCCCCCGGCCGTTAGCCGGCATGCTGCCCTGTGGAGACCGGACTTTCCTCCCGGCGCGAAGTTCGCGCCCAGCAGTTGCCCAATCGCGCAGGTAGTACCAGTATGGCAGTTTTGCTCAGGAGGTGATGTAACCCAGGCGTTTCAGTTGAGGGGGCCTCGATGGATTTTGACGAATAGGACGAAGTAGGTGGCGGAGGCTTCTGCTCGCCATTGAAGGCTTAATATCAATCAGCGCTCCGCACCAAAGTGTTTCTTAAGATGAATAACACAGTACCCATGGGTACACACAGCGGCATTCTTTCTTAAACTTGCTGCGAGGATGGAACCCGGTGAGGCTACATACCAATCGATGGCGTTCGCCCGTGCGATCTGCTGCATTTCTTCATAACTCGTCGCACGCTTAAGTTGCTGCCCTACGGCGATACGTTTCGCGATGGCTTCGCTGCTGTAACTTAGTCCCCTGGCATAGCTCTCGTCCATCACCAACAGTGCGCGGCGTTCGCTCAGCGCTACAAGGGGAGGTTCGTCCTTGAAGTCACTAGCCAGTAATACGTCGCGTCGGGAGGCAACCTTCCGGAGGTACTCAGCACTCTCCAACAAACCGAGCGGTACGGGATTCGTAGCCAAAGACCTTGTCCACGCGAGGGTATTCGTTTCAGTGGTGGACTCCAGCAGCAGCGGTACTGGCAGTAGGCAGCAGGCGCACGCTGTAAGGATTAAAAGCGAACGACGCCCCCACAAATAGTTCGCTGACGCTACAGCAAAATAGCTGCACCAAACTGCGAGTACAGCATAGATAAGAACGAAATTCCGATGCTGATACTCTGTCGGATCACCAGTAAAGGTATCTGTCGGGAAACTACAAATAACAATGCAGTAGGCAGCAATTAGCAACAGGGGAAAGCAATCCGTGGGGTGGGCCAGACCTCGTCTATGACAATACGCCCATGCAAGAAAGTAGAAAGGGAGAAGAACGCCAGTTGCAGCCACGAGAACCAGTAAAATACCGGCAGGAACCGAGATAACAGCCGGTGTAGAGGTCGTGATTGCCGGGAAAAGATGAGGTGCGGCGCTCGGCTGCATATCGAGCATCGTGGTTAGAATCTTAGTCACATCATGCGCACCGGTGAAGAAGTGAGGTGCCCGACTAACCCCTTCCGCCAGAAACATCAAAACCAGAGCCGCTGAAGTTAAAGCGCCGAGGGCAACGAACTTCATCTTCGGCTGAGTCCATTGCCACAGCAATATAAAAAGCATCCCGCAGGCTGGAAATAGAGTCACCAGAAAGTGGATCTTGAAAGCTGCTTCGGCCAACGCCAATGCCATCGCCACCCCAGCAGCAAGTACATTCCGGTGACGAATGGCGACGATGAAGAGCGCTATGGTCAACAAACACAGTCCGACACCAAAGCTGAGCCCCGCCGATATTTGTAGAAGCCACGGAAAGTCGAAAAAGCGATTTCGCAAGCCGTAGTGAGCTGCGCTGGGAGCAAGTAGGATCAGAACTACAGCCGCTATCCCGCCAATCCAATCTGCAAGAACTGCACCCAGCGCCCACGCACCGAGGGCCATCATCACGAAGCCCAGCAGAACCCAGAAGGTTGTTGCCACAACCAGAGCAGGGGTATTGGAGAACGTGGAAAGCACCGCGGGAAGCATATAACTGGCCCAGTGGTAGAGCGGAACGCGCGTTTCGTAGGAAAACATCGAGGTGCCATTCAGCGCAGAGAAGTGGCCAAATTGTGCGATGACTGTGCTGTGAAAAAAGAAATCCACCCAGGCATGCAAAATGCCTTCTGCACGAAGCCGGGCGAACGATCGGATTGCCTGCCATGACCAGACCAGCGAAACCCCGCATATGAAGGAAACAATAACTGGCGTGAGTCGATTCGAAGCCGAACTTTTACTGATATTCAAGACCCAGCACCTATCTCGAACCACATCGAAACCAAAGAGTCCAAGACCGGCAATACAAATCAGCAGAAATGCTGCGCCAGCGGAAGCCCGGGCGGCCAGGCAGATCATTAGCATAGTCACGCTCATGATCGCTATACCGGCTAGCATCTCAGCTGGAAAGAGTGCGCTACTTGGAAGAGGCAATGACAGGGCACGCAGACTCGCACGGCCGAAAAATAGGCAACTGATCGTGATAGCAGCAACGAGTGCAATAGTAAGTAACGAGAGTCCACCGGCGCCTACCCAGATCGCAAAGCAGAACGTACCAGTTAATATTGAGATCGCTAGAAGATCTAATTTGCCCATCCCAAGCTTCATCGCCGGTTGTATTTCCACGTCAGGTTATCGGATTTGAAACGGACTCGTGTCGCATAAAATACAATCGTGTGTTCATCGCAGCCGTCGGCGCAAATTCTGAGCTGGGACACTCGCCTGTTGGGTTTTCCGGTGGCGAGGATTGACGGCTTATCCACAGACACTCTAGCAATAGTCGAAATACTCACGGCCTTGCGCCGAAAGGGCGTGGGTCTTGCGTACGCCCGCACGCTCGGGGGACCGCACGTAGAAGCGGCTGCGACTCAGGCCCGTGGCAAACTCGTAAACCGGCGCGTCACCTACACTGCGGACCTTCGGTCTGAACACGATTCCGAAGCACCGGCTGATTTTGAAATTGTGCCATGCAGTGGCCCACTTACACCGGCCCTAGAGTCTCTAGCTCTGGCGAGCGGCATCTGTTCCCGTTTCAGAGTTGACCCTCGCATTCCAGAACCTGTGTTTGAGGCACTGTACCGAACGTGGATACGAAAGTCAGTGACTCACGAATTAGCTGAACGTGTTTTCGTTGCCCGCGTTAGAGGCGCGGAGTGCGGAATGGTTACCGTAGCTAGCGAGGGCGACCGCGGCACGATCGGACTCATCGCTGTGGAAGAACGGGAGCGGGGTCAAGGCCTTGGCCGTGCTCTACTGCGCTGTGCCCGACAGCATCACGTAGCAATGGGACGCCCGATCCTTCAGGTTGTTACGCAGCAGAGTAACGTGCCTGCTTGTAAGCTATATGAGCGCAGTGGCTTTCGAGTTGAACGAAACGAGGCTGAATACCACTTTTGGCTGTGATCATCTGTCTGCTGGCGACGAATCATTTTGTTGGATAGCCGGACATCTGTGAAAGATCCTGAACGACTGGCAGTACCGTTTAATCGCCCATCGCTGATTGGGACAGAACAATTTTACCTGCAGGAATCGATTGCAAGCGGTCATATCTCAGGCGACGGACCGTTTACTGATTTATGCAACGAGGAACTTGCCGCTGCATTAGGCGCGAAAAAGGTTTTACTCACAACATCCTGCACCCATGCGCTTGAAATGTCAGCGCTATTACTGGACATAGGGCCCGGCGATGAGGTACTCGTTCCTTCCTTTACCTTTGTTTCCACCGCGAATGCTTTTTGTCTGTTTGGGGCCACTCCGATTTTCGTTGATATACGTCCTGACACGTTGAATGTTGATGAATCTACGATTGCGGCGAAAATTACGCCCCGCACGAAAGCTATTGTTTGCATGCATTATGCGGGAGTAGGTTGCGAGATGGATTACATTACGCGAATCGCATCGAGGTCTGGGGTAAGCGTCATCGAGGACAACGCACATGGTCTATTTGGCCGGTACCGAGGAAAGTCGCTCGGAACTTTTGGGCAGATGGCCACACAGAGCTTTCACGAAACCAAAAACATGTCGTGCGGCGAGGGTGGGGCTCTCGTAATTAACGACGAAACCTTGATTGAACGAGCTGAGGTCATACGCGAGAAGGGTACAAACCGAAGGCGCTTCTTCCAAGGTTTGATTGACAAATACTCGTGGGTTGATTTTGGTTCGAGCTATTTGCCTTCGGATCTCTTGGCGGCTTACCTCTATGCACAATTGAAAGCTCGGGCACAAATACAAGCGGCCAGAGCAAAGATCTGGCTGCGCTATACGTCAGAGCTGCAGGAGTGGTGCTCTCAGAACAACGTGGGCCTTCCTTTTGTGCCTGGGCACTGCGAACAGCCTTATCATCTCTTCTATTTAATAATGCCCTCGGAAGGGATTCGGAATGAATTCATAGCGTACATGAAGCAGAAAGGCGTGATGACCCCATTTCACTACTTGCCGTTGCATCTGTCGCCCATGGGGTCCCGGTTCGGCGCAAAGAACGGTGATTGCCCGATTTCCGAGCAAGTTAGTGTTCGCCTCGTAAGATTGCCAATTTATAACAGTATGAGTTGTGTTGAGCAGGACGCCGTCATTCAAGCTATCCGAAGCTTCAAAATACGGCAAGCTGAATGTAAGCAGCAACGCGACTCTATTCACATCAATGCTGAAGGATAAACTGTTACACGGCGTGTCCGCAGTAATCCCCGTATTCAACGCTCAGCAATCATTATCGCTACTCATCCAGCGGTTAGTGCCCGTGCTGCAATCGCTTGCTCGTCCGTTTGAAATCCTTCTAATTGACGATGGCAGTACGGACGACAGTTGGGCACTAATTACTTCTCTGGCAATCAAGTACGATTCGGTTCGTGGAATTCGGCTGATGAGGAACTACGGTCAGCATAGCGCTTTGTTGTGCGGTATTCGGCACGTAAGATTCGACGTCACGGTGACACTTGATGATGACCTGCAAAATCCTCCGGAGGAGATTCCTAAACTGCTGGCGGAGCTCAGCCCAAATTTAGACGTTGTTTACGGGACCCCTGAACGAGACGCTCACGGCCTCTTTAGAAACCTCGCGTCGCAAATAACCAAGATAGTCCTTCAAAAAGGGATGGGCGCCGAAACAGCGAGGAACGTGAGTGCATTCCGAGCATTCAGAACTGAATTGCGGGAAGCTTTTGAAACCTATAGAGCGCCCTACGTGTCAGTCGATGTCCTGTTAACTTGGGGAACAACCCGCTTTGCCAGCGTGCGAGTTGAACACGCTCCTCGAACTCTGGGTGATTCTAATTATAGTCTCAGAAAGCTGCTCGCACATGCTTTGAACATGTTGACAGGGTTTACGACCATTCCCTTGCAGTTGGCCAGTCTTATCGGAATTGTCTTCACGTGCTTCGGCCTTCTGGTTCTCTGTTTTGTCCTGATACGCTATTTCATCCAGGGGACCAGCGCTCCGGGATTTCCGTTCCTTGCATCAGTGATATCCATATTTTCAGGAGCTCAGCTCTTCTCGTTAGGGATTGTCGGGGAATATATTGCACGCATACACTTGCGGTCAATGGATCGACCTAGCTATACGGTTCGCTCTTCGGTCGAACCACAGGAAGTGTAGGAAGTAGGCCCAAGGTAGCTCCGGAAATTCAGATAAGTGCTCAGCACTTCTTGTGAGACGATCGGCACCACAGTCGGCCAGCTTGCTTCTGGCTGTGCTTCCTACAAACCTTTACCGGAATGTGCCCTGGCGACGGTTCTCGCGAGGTGATTTCCCGTTTACGATCCTAAAATGGGAGTACGTGCAAAAAGTATTTGTTCACAGCTTCGGCTGCCGTGCTTCGCAGGCCGATGGCGCTGCCATTGAAGCGTCCCTGGAGAGCCGGGGACTTGCAGCGGTTGCCCATCCCGGTGATGCCGATCTGGTGGTTTTGAATACCTGCACGGTGACTCAGGGCGCGGACGTCGATGCGCGCCGCACCATTCGCGGGTTGCACCGCGACCATCCGAATGCCGAAATTCTCGTAACCGGCTGTTACGCACAGCGCGCACCCGCGGAGATAGAGGCCATTGAAGGCGTTCGCTGGGTCGTCGGTAACTCGCATAAGACGCAGATCGCCGACATTGTTCTGAATGCTTCTACGAATGCCGGTGGCCCGGATTATCACGGGCAGGTTTTTGTCGGCGACATCGGACGGCAAGGCGAGTTTCGCGCGACTCCGGTCAATGACATTCGTGCGGATCGTACGCGTCCGAACCTGAAGGTTCAGGATGGCTGCAGCAACCGTTGTGCGTTCTGCGTCATTCCGTCCGTCCGTGGACGTAGCCGCAGTGCGAATTTGGACAGCATTCTTGAGCAGGTGCGCGACTTGGCTGATCGATACTGCGAGATTGTTCTGAGCGGCATCAATCTGGGCCGTTGGGGACGCGATCTGCCAGGGCAGATGCGTTTCATCGATCTGGTGAAAGCGGTTCTGCACGAGACGCCGGTACGCCGTCTGCGCATCAGTTCCGTGGAGCCGATGGATTGGAGCAGGGAATTGCTGGAATTGTTCGCATCAGACCCGCGCATCGCGCAGCATGTGCATCTGCCGTTGCAATCGGGCTCCGACGCGGTGTTGAAACGGATGTTTCGGAAATATCGCACTCGCCACTACGCCACGCGTTTAGAGCTAGCGCGTCAACTGATGCCTGATGCCGCTATTGGGGCCGATGTCATGACGGGCTTTCCCGGAGAGACTCCCGAAGAGTTTGACGAGACGTTGCGCTTCATCGAAGAACAGCCGTTCACGTATCTGCACGTCTTTACGTACTCGGAGCGTCCGGGCACAGCTGCGGCAGGATACGGCAATTCCGTTCCGGTCGATGTGCGCCGTGAACGGACGCGAATTTTGCGCAGCGTGTCTGATCGCAAAAATGAAGAGTTCCGCCGCCGGATGATCGAGAAGACACTTTCGGCCGTGACATTGGAAGAGCGGGGGACAGCGCTCACGAGTAATTTCTTGAAGGTTCAAATGGCACAGAATTGCGAACCGAACCAGATGGTTGATCTCGTGATCGGCTCCGCTCACCGAAACACGTTACAAGAGCGCGAACTGTTACCCATCGTTCCGTAACGAACGTTTGTTGCGTGTCCACGCGATACAAAGAGAGTAGTGCCTTCTCCACTTAGCGACGCCGGTTTGCTGGAGCATATCCGCAAGCTGCCCCATGCCCGCGCGACTTATAAGCAGTTGGTCAAAGAACTTCGCCTGCAGGGCGAAAGCCGCTCGGAACTGGACGCGGCGCTGGACCGCCTGGAAGACAAAGGTGAGGTTGTCGAGTTGCGCTCTGGACACTACACAGCGGTGGGCGGCAATTCGGAGTACGCTGCCGGGCGGCTCTCCATTCATCGCGACGGCTTCGGGTTCCTGATCCGCGATTTTACGGGCGGGGATGCCCAGGCCGATATCTTTCTCCCGCCGGGCGAAGCGGCCAAGGGCATGAATGGCGATCGCGCTCTGGTTCACATTGTCCGGCAAAGCAGTGCGGGGCGCGCCGAGGGCGAAATGGTCCGCATTCTACGCCGGGCGCACGTAAGCGTTGTCGGCGAGTTTCGCATACACCGACGGGGAAACTTTCTGGTTCCCGCCGACGATCGCATTCAACAGTGGATTCAGATTCCGGAAGGCCTGGAATTGCCGGAGCGCCCGGCTAGCTCGGATGGGCTCTCCGTCGATCGTGTGGGGTCCACGCCACCCGAGGTCTCGACGGTACAGGACCTTGATGGGATGGTCGTGAATGTGGAAGTTCTGGAGTTTCCCGAAGATGGAGAGCACGGCATCGGCCGGGTTATCGAAATCCTGGGCTACCCGGACGACTTCGGCATCGATGTCGAGATCATCATTCGCAAACACCACCTTCCGCACCGGTTTCCCGAGGCCGCGATTGAACAGGCACGTAGTATCTCACCGGGCGTCAGTGAGGCCGACACTCGACGTCGCCGCGACTTTCGCGATCTGGACATTGTGACGATCGACGGAGAAACGGCCCGCGACTTTGATGACGCCGTCTGGGTGGAGGCTCTGCCGAATGGTCACTTTGCGTTGCAGGTTCATATTGCCGACGTCAGCCACTACGTTCGGCCGGGATCACCGATCGACACCGAAGCGCTCCTGCGCGGCACCAGCGTTTATTTCCCGGACCGCGCTGTGCCAATGCTGCCTGTGGAGCTATCAACCGACATCTGTTCGCTGCGTCCGCATGAGGACCGGCTGGTGCTTTCGGCGCTGTTGGAAATCGACCGGCAGGGCGATGTGGTCTCGCAGGAGTTTACGCGCGGCGTGATCCGCAGTGTCGAGCGCATGACCTACACCAACGTGTTTCGCGTGCTGGAAGGCGATGCAGCGATGCGCGAGCGCTATAGCAGGCTGGTGGATCGCTTTGAGCTCATGCGGGAACTGGCGCTGATCCTGAACCGCAAGCGGACTAAACGTGGCTCCATCGA
>DATIMM010000027.1:0-4741 GCA_035475295.1 Bryobacteraceae bacterium | reverse complement strand
ACAGATCAACGTCGAAACCTTCGATGTCGCCTATAACATCATCGGCGGCGGTGATGAAGGTGACAAGACTGCCAGTATCACCACTAAGGAGCAGGCCGACCACAGCCTTCCGTATATTCTCGCGGTAGCTGTTCTGGATGACACGGTGACGCCGGAGCAATACCGAAGCGAACGGATCCGCCGATCCGATGTTCAGGACATGCTGCGGCGGGTTACTGTTAAACCCAATCTAAGCTATTCAGAACGCTTCCCAAATGAGATGCCGTGCCGGATTGGGATTCACCTGCGCGACGGCCGGACGTTGGTTAAGGAAGTGCGAGATTATCCGGGTTTCTTCACGCACCCTATGACATGGGATATGGCTTTTGCGAAGTTCGAGCGCCTAGCGGAGCCGTACGCTGCGCCGACAGACCGGCGAGCTATCGCCGACGCGGTTTTTAGCCTGGAGAATACCGGAGCCGTGGATCTAATGCGGTTGCTGGCACACGTCCGTGTGCCGCATCGAAAGGGCGAGGTGGATTGTGTCTGACCGGGCGTTTTCATTCTTGAACCACAACCAGCGGCAGGCGAAGCCTCGATCCTGTGGTGTTACGGAGATTCGAGGTCCCTATTACTCGCCCATGGGCAAGCGCTATCTGGAAGATGTTCTGGAGACGATGGGCGACTATGTAGATACTCTCAAGTTCGCAGGTGGTTCTTTCACCCTCATGCCCCGTCTCGAGTTGATGGAGTTATTGGAGCTTTGCCATAAGCATAACGTGCTGGTGTCCACCGGCGGCTTCCTGGAGCACGTGCTTACACAGGGCGCAGAAGCCGTGGATCATTACATCCGGGAATGTCGGGATGTGGGGTTCGACATCATCGAAATCTCTTGCGGATTCATCACCATTCCGGTCGACGATTGGCTGCGGCTTATCGATAAAGTGCAACAGTCTGGTCTGAAGGCCAAGCCCGAGGTCGGGATTCAGTTTGGTGCGGGCGGTGCGACGAAAGCTGAAGAGCTGGAGGCCGAAGGCACAAGGGACCCACAATGGTGCATCAAATTGGCACAGCGGTTTCTCAGTGCGGGCGCGTACCAGATCATGATCGAATCCGAAGGGATCACGGAAAACGTGCGCATGTGGCGCACCGATGTTCCGGCGCAAATTGCGGATGCGCTGGGACTCGAAAAAGTCATGTTTGAGGCGGCTGACCCGGATGTTTTCTCCTGGTACATCCGCAACTACGGACCCGAGGTCAATCTGTTCGTCGACCACAGTCAAATCGTACAACTCGAATGCCTGCGCTCCGGCATTTGGGGCACCGCCGCCACATGGGGACGCGTGCTGACCTACAAGACCGCACAAAGGAAGTCCGAATGACCGATACCAGGCAGATGCAACCGAGACTGGATTATGCGAAGTTGGCTCCCAAAGCGGTCGAGGCCATGTATGCCGTGGAACGATATGTTCGGAATTCCGGGCTGGAGCCAGGGCTGCTCGAACTGGTGAAGCTGCGGGCCTCACAAATTAACGGTTGCGCATACTGCGTGGACATGCACACGAAGGATGCTCGCGCGCGCGGCGAGACCGAGCAGCGGCTCTATGCCGTGGCAGTGTGGAAGGAAGCGCCTTTCTTCACCGAGCGGGAACGCGCCGCCTTGGCTTGGGCGGAAGCGGTCACCTTGGTGAGCCGGGACCAGGTGCCGGACGAGATCTTCGAGAACGCTCGCCGCGAGTTCGGTGAAAAGCAGCTAATCGATCTGTCGATGGCCGTAATCGCGATCAACGGCTGGAATCGGCTGGCGGTCAGTTTTCGTGCACTGGCCGGAACATATCAACCCGGTGCTCACCATGAAGCGGCCAGGAAGGAATGAAATGCTCGCATTGAAACGTGTTTACGAGAACGCAGCACCGGAGGACGGAGTGCGGTTTCTGGTGGAAAAGCTCTGGCCGCGCGGCATCAAAAAGACCGATTTGAAAATGGATGCGTGGCTCAAAGGTGTGGCGCCGAGCGATGCGCTACGCCGTTGGTTTTCGCACGATCCGAAGAAGTGGCCCGGGTTCCGCCGGCGCTATTTCGGGGAGCTCGATAGCCATCCGGAAGCTTGGGAGCCGATTCATACCGCGGCGCGACACGGCCGCGTCACCCTGGTCTACAGCTCGCACGACACAGAACACAACAATGCCGTCGCATTGAAGGAATACTTGCAGGCCCACATGGGCCAGAAAAAGGGGACATCTCATGCCTGAGTTCGAAACTTCTCGTGGCGCCGCGCGCGCGCCGGAAGCGACCACCGGTCCTTCCCTCACCTTTGACCTCGCCCAACAGATCCGCGAGCTTCGACAGGAATCCTACTGGCAAAGCGGCCGAAACTCCAAGACGCTCGCAAAATACAGCGACTTTCGAATTGTCTTAACCGCGCTCCAGGCGAAGACCACGATCCACGAGCACCACTCGGCCGGCCGCATCTCGGTGCAAACGATCGAAGGCCACCTGCGGATGCATGCCGCCGGCAGAGAGTTTGACTTGCCCGCGGGCCGGGTTCTCGTGCTCGACCGTGCGCTGCCTCACGACGTCGTGGCCATCGAAGACAGCGCCTTTCTCCTTACGATCGCATGGCCCGAGGGAGCGGAGCACTAACCGAAGATGTGGCCGTTAGGCGTATATTTCGCGCTGGTCCTGTTGCTCGTCGTCGGTATGCTGCTGGTCTCTTATCTGCTGGGGCAGCGGCATTCCGAGCGGGCGACAGGCTCCCCCTATGAGGGCGGCATCTTGTCGGAGGGCTCGGCGCGTGTACGGCTGTCGGCGAAGTTCTACCTGGTGGCGATGTTCTTCGTCATCTTTGACCTCGAAGCCGTGTTTCTGTTTGCATGGGCCGTAGCGGCACGGGCGTTGGGATGGCCCGCGTTCTGGGAAACGGTGGTCTTCATAGGCATCCTGCTGGCTGCCCTGCTCTATCTCTGGCGGATTGGCGCGCTCGATTGGAGCAACATCGCCAAACACACGAAGTGAACGTTATGCTCTTTTCCATCACCAGGCCAGAAGCGGAAAGCCCCAAACCGGGACAACGCACCTTCGATGAAGCGCTGCGGCGCAATATCATTCTGTCGCGTGTGCAGGACCTGGTCGGGTGGGGTCGCAAAAACTCGATCTGGCCGTTCAATTTCGGCCTTTCCTGCTGTTATGTGGAGATGGCGACCAGCATCACAAGCAAGTACGACGTGGCCCGCTTCGGGGCTGAAGTGATTCGCGGCACGCCGCGCGAAGCTGACCTGATGGTGATTGCCGGTACGGTGTTCATCAAGATGGCGCCCGTAATCCAGCGCCTTTACGAGCAGATGATGGAGCCTCGTTGGGTAATTTCCATGGGCTCGTGCGCCAATTCCGGCGGAATGTACGACATCTACAGCGTGGTGCAGGGCGTGGACAAGTTTCTGCCGGTTGATGTATACGTGCCCGGTTGCCCTCCACGGCCAGACGCCTTTTTGGAGGGCTTGACGTTATTACAGCAGGCCGTCGGTACCGAGCGGCGGCCGCTTAGTTGGGTAGTAGGACCGCAAGGCGTGGAACGTCCAGTCATGCCATCGCTTCGTGATCTCAAACGGGCCGTTCGGCAGCAGAGTCAGGATCTGCGCACACAGGATCGAGTGTGAGCGTCACAGTAGTTGCCAATTCGGTCGATATACTTCGCGAGCGGTATGGTCCCAGCCTCCTGTCCGAGTTCACACGCGACGCCATACCGACGGTCTGGGTTCCGCGCGAGCGTATCCGCGATGTGCTGGCCCATCTCAAGAGTGGAATCAGCCCGTCGTATCCGATGCTCTACGATCTGACCGCCATCGACAACCGGGTGCGGGTGAACCAGGTTGATGCGCCGCCTTCCGATTTCACGGTGATCTACCACCTCTTCTCGTTCGAACGAAACGAGTACATCCGGGTCAAAACGGCGCTCGACAACAACGCCCTCTCGATCGACAGCATTACAGATCTGTGGCCGGCGGCGAACTGGTACGAGCGCGAAGTGTGGGATATGTTCGGCATCGCGTTTTCCGGACACCCACACCTCCAGCGCATTCTGATGCCAAGAAGTTGGGTTGGCCATCCTCTACGGAAGGAGCATCCCGCACGCGCCACCGAGATGGGCCCCTTTCAGCTTTCGGAACAAAAGGAGGAAGCCGAACAGGAACTGCTAAGGTTTCGCCCGGAGGAATGGGGGATGAAGCGGAGCAGCGAGGACACCGATTTCCTCTTCTTGAACCTGGGGCCGCAACATCCGGGAACGCACGGCGTGCTGCGGATCGTGCTGCAACTGGACGGCGAGGAGATCGTGGATGCCGTGCCGGAAATCGGTTTCCATCACCGCGGCGCCGAAAAAATGGGCGAGCGCCAGTCCTGGCACACCTATATTCCCTACACCGACCGTGTCGATTACCTGGGCGGCGTAATGAACAACCTGGCGTATCTCACGGCCGTGGAAAAGCTGGCTGCGATTCCAGTGCCGCCTCGCGCCCAAGTTATCCGCGTGATGCTTTCCGAACTCTTTCGGATCATCAGCCACCTCGTCTGGTATGGCACGTTCGCGCAGGATGTCGGCCAGATGTCTCCCGTGTTCTACACCTTCAACGACCGGGAGCGCGCCTTCGGCATCATTGAGGCGATTTGCGGCGCGCGCATGCACCCGAACTGGTTTCGTATCGGCGGGGTGGCCGCGGATCTTCCGCAAGGCTGGGATGACCTGTTCCGCGATTTCATCCGGTAT
>DATIMM010000026.1:0-25470 GCA_035475295.1 Bryobacteraceae bacterium | reverse complement strand
CTCGGCGGGATCTTCGCCGGGCAGCACCAGTTGTTTGGAGTAGAGACCGTGCTGAAAGGAATTGCGGGACGAAGCCCGTTTGCCTTCCGGCGTGCGCGGGCCGGTAGAGTGCAACGCGTTCTGCCGGTTCACCTCGGCGCGCGAGAGCGGCGCGGCGGTTTCGGCAGCGGCGGCCGGCTCCGGTTGGTTCCCGGCTTTACGGGCTTGTTTGCGGGCCTGGTGTTCGGCCTGGCGTCGGAGCTGGCGAGCGGTCATGGTGGTCGGTTGCCTCCTGGTTGGCGGCTTGACCATAGCATGGCGAGGACAAAAACCGGCTCGCTGCCAGGCGCGCGGCAGAGGCTAAGTAGTTGAGACCAGATGGGAAATAAACATCTTCCCGATCTGTGACCGGCTTCATTCCGCCACACGTAATTACTGCTGGAATTATTACTATATATGGGCGCTTAGGCGGGCAGGGCTCAACGATGCGCACCTCGAGGCTTACGACATGAATACACTTCAGAGCACGACAACCCAGCAAGAAATTTTGCACCGAATCGCCCAATTGTCGGAGCTAGATAAACCACAGTGGGGCATAATGTCCGTCCATCAGATGATCTGCCATTTACGGGACAGCTATTGCATCGCACTCGGCGAAAGGACAGCAAGTCCGGCAACGGGCCTCATACAACGAACACTCATAAAAGGGATTGCCCTGTGGGTTCCCGTAAAGTGGCAGAAGGGCTATGCCACACGGCCAGAAGTGGAGCAAGGCAAGGGTGGCTCCTTGCCCGGCGAGTTTGAGGCGGACCGGCGCGCCCTCGAATCTGTTTTCCATCGATTCTGCGACTACTTGCCGCAGCCTTGCTTGCCCCACCCCGTATTCGGTCCGATGAAAGCGCAGGATTGGTGGCGTTGGGGGTATCTCCACGCCGATCACCACCTCCGGCAATTTGGGCGTTGAACGGCACGGCGAGCCAAGAAAGATCTATACGCTCGATTGAACAACGGCGCCGCCGTGCTTACGAAGAGAGTTCAATTTAGAAGGCCGTTTCCGGGGTTCTGGATGGCCGGGCGATGACACGGCTCCATCCTCGGCAAGCGTCCTCCATCGCAGCGGTTTTCCAGGACATAGGAAAACTCACAGTCATTTTTTGTGATCGACGGCAAATGAGCGGACGTCTCACGGGTGCATGCAATTTCGGGCACAGTTTGATGGCGCAGCTTGGCCGAAGGGACGGTTTGCGTCCCCGGAAAAGGGAGCATCCGGAGGAAGCGGGCCTGCTACGTCTGACAATGCGGGCCGAGTCGGCCCGGAGGCAGCTACTCGTGATGAAAGCCGGGGCGTTGGGGGTACAAGCAGCGCTCCGAACCCGAGCAACATGCCTGGCGGCGAGTCGGGCACAGGGGGCGCGGCAGGCGGCGTGGGCGGAAGCGCGCTCGGGAACAGGGCCGATACCGGGGCGGGCGCGGGAAGCAGCGACCTCGGTGGCGCAGGAGGTACAGGAGGCGGAACAGGCGGAGGCGGCGGACTGTCTGGCCTCGGTACGCTTGCGACCGGCGCTGGTACGGACCTGGGAGGGGGTACCGACAGCGGTTCCGGCAGCGATCAGGAAGAGATGTCGGAGTCGGTCAAGCAAGGGGGCCGGAAAGACCGATAGCCCATCGACTGTTCCCCTGTTGGGCACTCGAGGGGCTTACTTATGATCGGTGGCGTCGGGCTCTGCCTTGCCGGACCGCGCACGTTCGGAAATCCCCAAGCCTGATCCCGCACCTGTTGTGGGAAATTTGTCCTGACGGTCCTGGGTATCTACAGGTCCGGCGAGGCCCTGGGAACGATCCCCTTCAATCCCGCCGCCACCGCCCATGTTCCCGGTTCCGGTGGGGCCACCTGTGGAGGTTCCTCCGAGCCCGCCGGCTGCCGTACCGCCGCCGGTACCCGCTCCTCCCAGTCCACCTGCCGCGTTCCCTCCGCCTGGAGTTCCAGCTCCAGTGAGGCCCGATCCAGTTTGCTGGGCACCTGTGTTGACTCCGGCCGTTGAGGGATGGCTTCCAGCAGTGTCTTTGCGGCCCGATTGCTCCATGGTTGCCTCCGGTGTGTTAGATGCGCGGGCATGAATAGTTGCACACCGGGGAATCCGGCAGGTCTTGCACTTCGCTCAAGCCTCAACGTCAGGAGTAGGATGCCAGGTCAGGCGAAACACTGAAGGGACCGGTGGCGCGGGAAATGAGTGCTTAAAGGCGCGCGGCGATGCCCCTCAGGCATTAGGTTAAGAAGCGAGCGCGAGGTCTGGCCCGTTCTTTAGTGGTCGCATAAGGCCCCTTTCGCACGGAGCGTTACATTGTTTCCGCATAGCGCATAAGATGGATCAAGGTAGAGCCAGGAGCGCCGGATCGGCCCTGGTATTGGCTGGGCTCTTACTTTGGCTTCAGCGCAATTGCATGCTCGTGCTGACTCTACACCTGCAAGGGCAGTGTCGTCTCTCCCCACGTTAAAAAATCCAGAATACTGACACCAACTAGCTTCAACTGCCGTAGACATTGCTAGTGCAACAGCCCCCTGCTTCACTGGGTCGTGCTGTCGGATACGTCACTCGTTAGAGATGCATTTTCCCTAATGGGGCAGTCGTGATAGTGTCCAGCTCGTCGGCGATCCGGACAAAAATCCCGCAGATCGAGAAGATCAACCCCGAAATGGCAGGAGCGACGATTCGATCGGCATCGCGCAGCCAAGTCGACGGAAAACGGTGACGCCGCATCAACGGTGATACGGCGGCCACGCACGATGTCGTAACAAACGTGGAAACTGAATCAGGTCAATAAATCGACCATACACCGGGAGTGGCGATTTCTATCAGGTGCCGGTCGGGATCCCGAAAGTAGATGCTCTGACCGCCAAGGTCCCACGTGCGCTTCTCTTCCACCGCAATTCCGTTCTCCGGCAGCCATGCTTCCCAACTCGCCAGCTCGGAAGCCGGAATCGCGAAGGCGATATGGAGTTCGCCGTCGCCGTCGTGCGGAGATGGGATTAGGCGTGACCCGCCCTTCTTAAAAAGCAACAAGACCTGGCGGTTGCCGGCTTGCATTGCGCAGCCACGCTCTCCGAAATCGTTGATGATGCGAAACCCGAAGATCTTCTCGTAGAACCGAGCTGAGCGGGCCACATCATGGACGTACAGTGAAGACTCGAGGAGTCCGTCGGACCGAGGATGCATTTCAACCCCCGTGGCTGTTCAATCGTACCGCGACCAGGCTGATGCCGGGCAAGTTTTGGGTGGCCCGTCACCCGGGACATATCCGGAAACAACGGAAAGCGGTTACTAAACCCTGCCGGACCAGTGAGGAGGAATCCGACTCTCCAGTTGTTTCCCTGTGGCCGGCCTTGATTCGCAAACCCTGGTCATTAGCGCACATGTAGTGGCTGTTGGCGTGCCACTCCGGGCGTCATACAGCATGTTCAGCGCTAGCTAAAGCTCTCTCCAGTACGCTTATGAGCAAATCACGGCACGACAACCACAAGGGCCTGCCAGAATGCAACCTTTCCACCAATCGGGTTCAGCACGTTCACTTGGCAGTCGTATTTGCCCGGCTCGAGTTTGCTCAAGCCAATGTCGAATTGAAGAGGCATGGTTTTCAGCCGGTTATTCCATGCTTCCGTTACTTCAATTGGCTGGGTCTCGAATACTTTCGCCTGACCGCGGTAGAAACTAGCCGTCGCGATCAAAGGCTGAGTGCTGGGCACTCCTTGTTCATAAGCTTGCAAATAAATATGTATGGTTTGGCTCTTGCTGAATACGCGCGTTACGCTGGGAATCAGTTTTTGTCCGTTCTGTACCAGCGGATTGGTGGTCTCGGCACGCTCCTTCCCCTTTACGGCGTTGTACAGAGCCTGTTTCATATCGACCCGCTGACTGCTCAGAACGACAGAGCTGATAGCTAGCCGCGTCTCCTCGTGATTTAGATTGGGGACGACAAACCAGGTCTGGTAAGTCCCGATTCGACCCGTTTCGGCATCGCGCGCGAGAAACTTGATCGTGTAACTTCCTGGAAGAAGCGTGAAACCTGCGTCGTATTCGATTGGGCGCTTCGCGAGTTCCGCTGCCGTTGCGTTACTCAGCTTCACGTTCACTTTGTCGCGCACGTTCGTTATCGTGGTGCCGTATGCATCCTTGATCTCGCCAATAAAGTCGATGAGCGTACGTTCAGCGCCGCCGCGCTTGGCCAGCGCCAGCTCGCGGCCTGGGATTTTGACGATGATCGGAACGAAGTATTCGGCGCGATTCACCTGGAAATAATCGATTTCCATCGCAATGGTGAGTTCAGTAATCGGATCGGGCAGCATCAGTGCATCTTCGAGTTGCCGCTCTTTGTCGGCAGCCGTGAATTTACTGAACTGTTTGCCGGCAAAATAACCTTGCCTGTAATCCAGACTCGCTGCCAAGTTTCCGTTTAGCGAAATCTTGATGCGGCGGAATTTTCCGTCCAGAGCCGTGTTCGCGCTGTAATATCCGATTATGTAGTAACTGGGCACAGATCGCTCGGCTTGCTGGATTCCCTTTGCCAGATCGTTGTAGTCGAGCAACGCCTTCCCTCCGGTATCGGCGGCCAGCGAATACAGGCTGTCTTGCGATTGTTGAGAGTTCGCCCCAGTAGCGAGCGCGGCGGTACCGGAATACATTCCCACATTGCCTGGCGAGCCCTGTGTCGCATCGCCCAAAGGCGCCTGGGCCACCAGACCGCGAGCGTCAATCGGCCAGAACGACACACCTGCGCGGATGGCAGCATTGATGGTGGCGCGCAGTTGCGCCTGGTTATTCAGACCATTCAATCGTAAACCGCTGGCGAAGTAAATGAGCGATTTCTTTTCACGCAACTGTCCCAACATGTTTGCGGCCGTCTGGAGAGCCGATAACTGGCGATCGGTGTTGAAGATGTTGAACTCGGTGTCGTCCTGGCCGAAAGCAGCGCCCGTATTGGAAGCGCTCGCGTCGGACGAGGATTCGTCTAAGCCTTCACCTTCACCGACGATCATGGTCCTGATGATGCTCAGCAGCCTGTCGCGATCACCGGTGAAATCCTGCAGTACCTCCACTGAGCCGCCTGAATATTGCAGGATGCTCATCAGGTCCACGGAAGTTATCTGCGTCCGGATAAACTTCTCCGCTGCCGCCAGCGCTCGTAATTGATCGGCCTGCGGCATGGCCGTCATATCGAAATAGAGGGCCAGCAGCCGGCGATCTTTGTAGCGGGTCTCGCCAGCCCTTTCGGGCGCGATGTGCGTTAGAGCAAGCTTGTCGTAGATATGGATGTGCTGTGGCGCGAGTGCCGGCGTCGGCGCCGCCACCGGCTCCAGCCTTTGGTATTCCAGGAAGCGTATCGCTTGCGGCACACCATCTTCGCTAATGGCAAAGTCCTTTGCGGTGAGGCCCTCCACTAAGTTGCCTTGCCTGTCTTTCACCGCTACCGTTTCCACCACTAATTGCGTGCCGGTTGTGAAGGTTGCGGCACCAGCGCTTCCCTGCGGTGCGTTTTGCCCGATCTGCTGCGCCCTGGCGAGCAACGCCAATAGAGAAAATAGAGTGATCGCCCAGCGCATGTCTCAGAACCTCAAGCGTAATGTTGTTTGCATGCTGCGCATGGCAGTAGTTGCGGCCGGCACTCCGAATTGCACGCTATTAATGGTGGTGTTCCAGGCCGTGAAGGTCGGATGGTTCAGAGGATTCGCGGAGTCCACGCGCAAGTCCAGGTTGAGGCGATCGCTTATTCGGAACGTGCGTCCCAATGAAGCGTTCAACGTCAACTGGAACGGACCCGTGATGGAATTTCGCCCTGCATTTCCCCATTGCCCCGGTAACGGCGCCGTGTAAGCGGCGGGATTCAGGAAGAGGCCTGGAGGATTTGCATAGAGCGGAGCGCCTGTATAGTCGGGACGGATGGTCCCGGTCACCCCAGTCCCCGTTACAGGAGCCAGGTAGATAGGTGTTTCCGGTAAACCGCTGCCGGCCAGGAGCTGCGTGGCGAACGTCCAGTCTTTGAAAAGAGCGCCCTTCCAGCCGTTCAGAAGTGTTCCGCCGCTGAGGCCCATACCGGTGGTGTACTGCAGTTGCAGAGCGAGGAGATGACGCTGATCGAACGTGGAAAGCCCTCGTTCAGCGCTCAGGTTCAGCCAATTCTGCGCAATAGCCAGATCTGAAGCGCCCCCACCGCTTCCGCTGGAGGCGCCTGATCCGCTCGAGCTCCCTGCTCCCGTATTTACTATGTTGCCGGAGCCGAATACATTCTGTCCGGCGGTATTCCGAGACCCGCTCGAACCACCTTGACCTCCCAGCGCCGCATCGTCATCAATGGATTTCGAGAACGTGTATTGCAGCGTCGCGGCCAAGCCACTGTGCAGTCTTCGCCGCAATTGAATTTGCGCCGACTCCCGTGTGGAATTGCCGTTCGAAGTGAGATAAGCAAATCCACTGGGGCATGCGGCGCAGGGATTCACCGCTCCCTGAGGAACAGTGTTGGGCAGGAACTCCTGTACGCCCCGCGTTCCCTTTATGCCGAGATACGTTGCGGTCATCTGCAGTGACCCAGGCAAGTCGCGCTGCACCGATAACTGCCAGTTCTGCGCATAGGCAACACGAAAATTCGGATCGATGGCGAACGTGTTGGCCGTCGACGGAGACGAAGCAAAACCATTCGCCAGTGTCAGCGGATTCGCAGCACTGTTTTGTACGCTCAAGGTCTTTGATACGGGCGGTTGCTGTGCGATCTGCGACGCGATCGTCTGATAAACGGAGGTATCGTAGTAAACTCCATAGCCTGCACGGATCACTATGGACGAGCCGGAGATAGGACGCCAGGCCAGGCCGACGCGTGGCTCGAAGCCGCGCTTATCAGGCCGTACGAGCGAGTTGGGATACGCTTGGCCCGTCAGTGTGCCGACTGGGTCCGTTGCCACCAATGGCGCCGCTGCCGTAAAGCCTAGCGCAATATCGAGATTCACCAGACGGTTATACAACTCGGTAATAGGCGCCCCGTATTCCCAGCGAACGCCCGCGTTCAACGTGAGTCCCGGCGCGATTCTCCAATCGTCGGTGATGTAGGCATCGTAGACAGACTCGCGAAAATATTTGTCCGCGTTCCCGAACGCAATAGAGCTTGTGTCCGGCACTCCGAGTAAGAAATCCGCGAAATCGAAGCCTGTGAGAGCGCCCGTAAAGGTGAACGATCCGCGCGGGTCTTGCTGCGACAAGTAATTGAATTCCTGCTTGCGGAAATCGGTTCCAAGAGTGACGTTGTGACCGCGCCGATTCCAGAGCATAGAATAGGACACACCGTTCGTCTGATTGCGATTGAACGAGCTTTGCGAATCGGACAGGCTGGCGATGCCGCTGGAGAACGTAAGAGCAGGCGGCCCCCAGTTCATCGGATCCTGATTGTTTCCAGTGATTCCGGCGTGGCCCGAAACGTTTTCCCGGTTTTCAAAGTTCGGCGTTACGCGGTTGGCGAAACGGCTGAACTGATATCCGACGTTGAACAGCCACTGCTGGTTGAAGCGGTGCGACCAGGTTGCGCTCGTGTTGATGCCCAGAGTATCGGTTTTATCCAGGAAACCGAACAGATTCGCAGTATCGGTGCGGGTGCTTTGAAAAGCAAACCGGCCGAAAAGCTCGTTCTTCGCATTCAGCGTCTTGTTGAAGCGCGCTTGTAAGGCGTCTTGGTGTGTGGGGCTGAGAATGGGAGTCTGGTAGTTGTAGAGGCTGCTGTTAGCGAAGTTCGGTAGCGGATAGAGACTCAGCAAGGCCCGCGCTTGCGGACTAATACGGTCCTGGGGGATTGTGTTACCCGGGAACGGCGCCCCAGTAAGTGGATCCAGCACTGAGTGCGAGAAGATTCCACCGCGCTGCGTCAGGTCGGGTACGAGAGCAGTTTGGGTGTTGGCGTTGTTGTTTCGGGTCCATTGGTAGCCGACGAAGAAAAACGGTCCATTCTTGAAGACGTGCGGAATTTGCAGGGGACCGCCCAGTGTCAACAATCCTGTCAAGCGGTTATAAGCCGGTTTCGGCGTGTTCTGCCCGGTCAATGAGAATGCCTTGGCATCCATTGCCGAGTTGTCAAACGTCATACCGATGCCGCCGGTATACAGGCCCCTCCCGCCCGTCCGATTGTTACCGAACGCGGGCGCCTGCTCGAACGGGGAAGCCGCTCCGTTGTTCATGCTGCCATTGATTAGAAACCCGTCCGCTGCGCGTTGACTGAGATCCTCAGCCGGTTGAAGGGCAGGGCTCTGCTCCTTCTTCTGCGGCGGCGGCTCGTTCGCGGTCGGCGCGGGGGCGGTGACAGCAGGCGCGGTTGGGCGCTGGATAGCAGCCGTTATCTGGTCGAGTGCAAGCAGCTTCAACTCCCATTTCTCTGCGGGCGCCTTCACCGCGACTGTGATGTCCCGTTTGACGCTCACAAAGCCGAACATCTGCACATCGATGGTCCAGGTTCCGTCCAACAAATCCGGAAAGGCATATACGCCTTCTAAATCAGTGATCGCGACGAATTTTCTGCCATCCTGAGTCGCCGTTACAGTCGCGCCCGGCACGGCCGAGCCTTTAAATGTGACTTGTCCCCGGCACTCTGAAGCCGCCGCAGACATTCCGGTAAGACACACGAAGAGGCAGAGACAAAAATAAAAATGCTGACCGAGACACCGCCATCTCATCGCCATCACCCGTCCGCTCCGCCGATCCATCCAGACGGCGATCAATTTTCCGTCGGCGCTCTCTCGATATGATCTACGGCTACCGTTTCCATGGGCGCCCGCCGTGGTTGCAATTTCAATCCGTAACGCTGCACCGCTTCATGGATGGATCCAGCCGCTTCTGCTGGTGCGTCCGGCGCGGTTTGATCACCTCCCCGCGTCATCGGTGCTAGATTGCCACCACCGGTCATTGGCCCTGGATTGCCTCCATCGGGCATCTGCATCTGCGCTTCTTTCGGCCCAGGCAGGCCACGCATCGTTTCCGGCGCAAACACCAAGTCAAAGTCATACTCGCCCTGAATGCCCGTCATGTCCACGACGGGGCGCTCACAGAACTGCGAAATCATTTCCGCAAGACGCGGCAGCGTTGCCGATGGCGCCATGAGATGCATACCGCCCGGTTCCATTCGCATCATCATCGCATTGCTAGGTACGTTGCCTCCCGGACGAAGCGGCTCTCCGAGGCTTCGGGATGGTTTTGGCCCGGCCGGCAGCGCTCCGCCTCCCGCCGAAACGTCGGCCGCCTTCAGCTTGGGCCCGCCCTTGCCTACTACCAGCGCATAGATGGCGTATTCTTTCGTATCGCGATGCACCACTAACTTGAATCGTTTGACCAACAGGTCTTGCAGCATCTCCGGAATCTGATCTTTAGACGAGCCGGCCGGGAGCTTTGCCATTATGTCGAAGCGCGTACTCCCGATCCAATCCGGGCCTTCCACCTGATACTCCTTCACGCGATACGCGACGCGGATACAATCTTTCAGGGAAACGTTGCTATAGCGCAACATGCCGGCGTCCGAGTTCATGCCGATCCGCAGCTGGCCCATCGCCATGGGCTGCGCCGGCTTGATCGATGCCACTTCAAATGCGACCTTGGCAGGCGCCTGCTGACCGAAACCTACACAACACGGGAGCAAGAGCGCCCACAAAATCCGGAGTTTCATGCCTCCAGCATGGCTCAGATGGCGTGTTCGGTGCGCAAAATGTATGTAAGAAATGTAAAGGTCAGACGGCTAACTTGTATCCGGCGCCCTTGACAGTCAAGAGGAGCCGCGGATAGCGCGAATCCACCTCAATTTTCTTTCTGAGTCCGGCGATATGTACGTCTACCGTGCGGCTGAGGGTGTCGCTATCCAGTCCCCAGACATTCTCGAGCAACTCTTCGCGCGTTACCAGCGCGCCGTGGCGTTCGATGAGATACTCGAGCAATCGAAACTCGACCGGCGATAGCGTCAGTGGCTTGCCCGCGCGGGTCACTTCGTGCTTACGCCGGTCGACGCGCACATCACCCAACTGGGCGCGCTCGGCGGTCACTCCCACCGCGCTACCCGACCTACGCAAAAGCGCTTCAATTCGTGCCATCAGTTCCACAGGCTCACAGTTCTTCTGCACGTAATCGTCAGCGCCCAGTTTCAAACCCACCACACGATCCACCAGCTCGCCCCGCGCCGTCAACATCAGCACCGGCGCATTCACGCCCTCTCGCCGGAGATCGCGGCAAATATCGAATCCACTCTTGCCCGGTAGCATCACATCCAGCATGATCAGATCGAAGGGCTGCCTTAGTGCCATGTCGTAAGCCGCCGGACCCGTTTGGGCCCAGTCAACGTGATAGCCCTCCGACTGTAGCCGGTCGATGGTGCCCACCGCAAACGCCGCCTCATCCTCCACAAACAGAATGCGTCTCATAGCGGCAAGTGCAATGTGAACGTGCTGCCCCGGCCCGGTTCGCTTACCAGCGTCACTCTGCCTCGATGTTCCTTAGCCGCGCTGCGCACCAGGCTCAAGCCGAGGCCCGAGCCAGGGAGCTGCGCCTGGACAGCCGCCCGGCCGCGCGAGAACGGCTCGAAGATCTCGGCCTGGTCGTCCGCCTCGATGCCCGCGCCGCGATCCTCCACGCTGATCCGCACCTCTTTCTCTGAAACATCATGTTGGGCGCCCACCCGAATCCAGTGCCCGGCATGGGCATGCTTCAGCGCATTGCTCAGCAGATTATCGAACGCTGTCCGGAGCAAATTTACATCGCCTACGACCGGCGGCAGATCTGCACTGAGCGCCATTTCGACCACGAATGCGCTGCGCGCCAGTTCCTCGCGGCGCGCGTCGACGGCCTCCTGAATGAGACGGCCAAGATCGATCTCATTCCTGGCGGGTCGCCGTAGGCCCGAATGAATCCCGGCATATTGCAAAGCCTGCTCCACCATGTCGTTCAGCCGCCGGCTCTGCTGGTGTATGAGCTCGCCATACTGCTTCACTTTGTCTGCGCCCGTCACCAGACCATCCGCTTGGTTGCGTGAGAGCATGGCGATCGCTGATACGGGCGTACGAAACTCATGGGAAACTCCCGCGACAAACTGCATCTTTTGATCGGCGAGCCGTTGCATGCGCCGTGCTCCGATCATGAGAAACACAATTCCCGCCACCAGCAGCAGCTCCACGGCCAGGCCCGACAGCAAATCGTGCTGCCTGGTCCGCTCAAACGCGGCGGCCAGCGGAAGCCCCTTATGCGCAATCTCCAGTTGCCAAAGACCAGGTCCGAACAGTTCCAGAAAACCCGGTAGACGGTCGTGGTCGGGGACCTGTAAGCGCTCAACGAATACCGCGTCCTTGGGCGGTTTGTCACTACCTGCGGCGAGTGGTGTTAGCCTCGCCGGCAGCGGAGAGATCGAAAAGAAAGGCTTCTGCACATCAGCGCGCAATGGCGTGCCATAAAGAACGTTGTGCGGACTCCTTCGCGAAATTACTGCGAAGTCATATTGCTGCGCTGTCGTTTCCCCAAAGCTGTCCCGAATCAGTTGTGGAAGGAGGGCATTGCGCAGATAGCTCTGATCGATCACGGCAACGAAACAGAGATCCGTACGCCGGCTGAAGGCCTTAAAGACCCGGATTCCCTCGGCTCCGCGGTTCTCTGAAGTAATCTCGTCGTAAACGGAAATGACCACCGCCGGCGGCCGCTCGATTCCGACCGCAGCGCACTCGTCTTTCGCCATCCATGCCGGCATGCTGGCAGGCGCGAACACTCCATCTGACATCAGGCGTTTTAGTTTCCTGTCGCCGCCTTCCGCCGCATCGACATAATAGAGCTGAGCGATCAGCTTCGGAACAGCCGTGACTCGCGTATTGGACTGCACCGCAGGCCGCGCTTCGTTCTGCAGGAACTCCACGGCTTGCCCGACAACACTGTCGAACTCGCTGGCAAACAGCGAAGCTGCCGACTCGAGATGTTCCTTCTCGCGCTGCGCATCCGCCGCAGCTACTCGCGCAGACCAGCGATACTGCATAACCGCCAGAGCAGCCAGCAACACCGCCAGTCCGCTGCAGATCGTGAGAAATGTGCGGAACCCGAACGATCTTCCCATCGACCAGCATTCTAGCAACGAATTTAGGCATCGGTGCGTCGCAAACAGCTCATTCCGGCGAGTCAGCGCGCGCCGGAGCCAACGCGTGGCTAGTTCCTCATGCTCGGCCTCGCCGGCCTCATTTTCGATGACAGAAGCGGAACTATGCAAGAAGAATTGATATAGTGCCCTTCGCATCGGCTCGTCGAGCAGCGCCGCTCTGAGCGTTGCCCCCATATGCTTTAGCCAGGCTCTGCGCTGGGTGGGCTAATCCGCAAACGCGCGTATGATTCGAGTAAGCTCAGCCACATCGGTACCAGGTTCGCTCTTCATCGCCACGCAGGAATTGAATGAGGAAAGCGGCGAACTCTTGGATCGCGCACCTAAGACTCTTGCCTGGGAATAGCGGACGGAGAACTGGATCTTTGCCGGCACGCCCGTAAAATTCCGCCGATAGCCGCTTGCACCCCGCCCCACTGCATGGGCCTCCAGGAATCCTACAGGCATATCTCCGGCAGATTGTAGCCTTCACCGGCACATTACCCGTGTGTAACGGCCATGTGTTTGCTAATCCGTCCCGGACTTGAGCACTGGGGATTTCTCTACCCTTCGCGACTAGTCGTTCCACATAGAGAATCGGACAGTGGACAGGTGAGCGGTGGCACAGCGGAGAGGGCTTTTGCTACATCAGAAAGTGCCACCTTTCGGAGTCGTTCGCCGTGTCCGCTGTACCCTCTCATATTGTCATCGACATTCCCGCCGCCGAACAAGCCCGTCTGCGGAAGCAATTGCGCGGGGCGCGCTGGGGTGGCTGGCTCGTCTTACATATACTTTTGTTGCTGGCCCAGCAGCGCTCTCCCACTGATATTGCCCGCTGGCTACTCTGTTCGCGTTCGACCGTGTATGCCGCCGCTCATGCCTGGCGGTTGGGCCGTCGACCTTGGGAAACTGGGTCGGGCCCGGCGAGCGCTCCGCTGCCACCGGGTCTCACGCCGACACGTCAGCGGAGCTTCCTGGCGCTGCTGCAGAAAGCACCGTCCGTTTACGATTGGTCCCGTACGCGCTGGAGTTGCGCGGCTCTGGCCGAAACACTGTGGCAGCGACGCGGCTGGCGCGTGTCGGCCGAAACCGTCCGGCGCTGGTTGCACGCCTTGGGCTGGAGTTGGAAACGAGCCAAGCTGGTAGCGAAAGACAATGATCCCGAACGTGTTTCGAAACTGGCCCACATTCGCTTGCTCTGGGAAGCGTTGCGGCCTCGGCAAGTGCTGCTGTTTGCTGATGAACTCGACATTCACCTGCTGCCCAAGACCGGCTATCAGTGGATGAAAAAAGGCACGCAGTTGGCTGTAATGACACCGGGCAAAAACGAGAAGCGCTATCTCGCCGGTGCCTGGGACGTGCGTACCGGTGAGGTCCATCACCGCCTGTGGGCAAGTAAAACGAACGGACTCTTTCGCGATTTGCTGGATTCACTGGTGGCGGCCTACCCGGCACGGCGCTTTGACCGGATCTATGTCGTGGTGGACAACTACAAAATCCACAAAGCGCAGGCGGTCCATCGCTGGCTCGCAGCGCATTCTCGGTTTGAGCTGGTCTTTTTGCCGACCTACTGCCCACGCGCAAATCCCATCGAGCGGGTCTTTGGCGATGTACACGACCATGTCACACGCAATCACAAACGCAAGCGCATCCGCGATTTAGTGTCGGATGTGACGCGTTATCTGGCACAGTACGGACCATGGCGGTACCGTCGATCCGAAATCTACGATGCACCCGAGGTCACCGCCATACTGCACAAACTCCAGCGCCAGAGAGTCGCCTGACTGTCCAATTTAAACTGTGGAATGATTTAGTCGTTCGTGATTGCAGTTTCTGGTAACACGACGAATCGGAGAGTTAAGAGACTGCCAGTCAAGCTGTTCCCTTACAAGCGGCGAGTGGCCAACCACCGGTTCTTCGTATAGGACGCCCTCTCGGCGCTGCCAGCAATCCTTCCCATTAAACTCTCTGTATTCATGGCATCGGGGTAATTGCACCCCATCCCGGGTTGCCGTAATCTCGTTGAAGCGCCGTCTCGACGCCGTTCGTGCCCACATGCTGGGAATGGCTGGCAAGCTTCAGGGTGCAATTGCGCACTATCGAGGCGCTGCGGCCCCTCTGCAGTCGACGAACTATAGTCCCTTCACGCGGCGGTCGGCTGAGGTTTGGGTTCGGATAACAGGGGATCTTGTCCCTTCGTATAGCCCGATTGGAGAAATTCCCAAATCCGCGGGCTGGCGGAACCGTCTCCGTACGGGTTGTGGACACGCGTCATCTTTTGGTACTCGGCCGAACTATCCAGGAGCAGACTGGCTTCCCGATAGATGCGCTCTTCATCCGTCCCCACCAGCTTCACAGTCCCGGCCTCGACAGCCTCGGGCCGTTCCGTTTTTTCTCTCATGACCAGGATCGGCTTACCGAGCGAAGGCCCTTCCTCCTGGATCCCGCCCGAATCGGTCAGCAAGAGATACGCCTTGCTCATCAAATCGATGAAAGAGACGTAATCGAGCGGCTCAATTAATTGGACACGGTCGAGGTCGCCGAGATATTCGTTTACGGGCGCCATCACCTGAGGATTGCGATGGACTGGATAGATAATTTGGACATCGTCTCTTCGGGCAAGCCGTGCCAGCCCGCGGCAAATAGCAGTGAACCCTTCACCGAAACTCTCGCGCCGGTGACCCGTGACAAGCACGAGTTTTCGGGACGGGTCGAGATTCGGGCGGATAGCGGGGCGAATGCTTCCGGATGCCAAAGCATCACGGATACTAAAGGCGGCGTCGATTCCCGTATTTCCAGTGACAACCACGGCTGAGCTGCTGATACCTTCAGCGAAGAGATTCCGTGCAGCACTCAGGGTGGGAGCGAAATGCCATGTTGCCAAACGGGCCACAAGCACGCGGTTCATCTCCTCGGGGAAAGGAGCATTCATGTCGCCTGTTCTGAGCCCGGCCTCGATATGCCCGACAGGGACTCTCGCATAGGTCGCGGCGAGAGCGCCGCAAAGCGTCGTTGTCGTATCGCCCTGTACCATCACGAGGTCTGGACGACAGCGTTCGAGGACATTTTCAAGACCAGCCAGAATGCGAGAAGTCGATTGAAATAGTGTCTGACCCGGTAGCATGAGATCCAGGTCGTATTCCGGTTTGACGGCAAACGTTTCTAAAACCTGGTCGAGCATCGACCGATGCTGGCCCGTGACACAAACCTCAACGGCGGCAGGGTCCCCGCAGGATCGAAAATAACGGACAACCGGACAAAGTTTAACGGCTTCGGGCCGGGTGCCCATGACAAAGAGAGTTTTCATTTTAAGTTGTTTGATCGTTCCCGGTCGACTGTTGTCGATACCCCGGTCACGGCTCCTTTCAAATAATCGGCGTATAACTTCTCGGCGCCGGCGATTCCCAAAGGAGTCATGTATTCGGGAATGCTGAAACCGACAATCGAAGTTGTAAATTGGTTGGCACTCTCCATCTGCGCTCGTACACGTTCCCAGTGGGCTGAAGAGGCGCGGAACGGCCCCGAATCCAACGGCACACCGCCGGTCTGTTGAAATAGTTCGACGACAATGCGAAAATCTCGTCCTTTGGAGTGGGCGGCCTTAGCGAGCGCGCCGGCATAGAGAGGGAATTCATCTAATTCGAGCTTGTGCACTCCGATGCCGTCCTGCAGAAGCACGGTGTCGACGCTGGTGGCATCAAAAACTTCCAGCCAGAAATCTCGAAATTCGGCGGGACTGATCCGAGCGTCGGAAAAGGCAGAGATCGCGACCGGCGCGCGTGGGGTCAGTTCGTGGAGGCCCCTACTTACCAGCCCGAGGTGTAGTAGCAACTCCCTGCGTGCTTCCAGCGTTTGCCAATTGACATCTTCGACTTCTTCTGGCAGATACCAGCCCGCAAATGAGGATTGCTGTTTCAGGAAGGGTGCGAGATCACGAGCGATTGCAAGCGATCGAGAACGAAGATCGTTCAGAAAAGCTCTTGTGTCCTGACCATTGCCGACACGGTTCCAATATCCCGAATCGGAGTAGAGCCCGACCCATACCTTGAGACCAGCGTGGGACGCGGCGACGAGAACTTTGTCCAGAGTTGAATTAGTTCCGTAAAACCGCAGATCGTCATATGCGGTCCATTGAACAAATACTTCCGAAAGCTGCAACTTGCGGAAGTAGTTGAACAGGTCTGCCCATTGCGTATCGGTCCAGTTTTGGTGTTGCCTGCTCAACTGCAGAAAAGTGCTATTCAGGCGCGCGGGCGGAGTTACGGCCTGCAAAGACAGAGGCAGACAGATAAGCGTGAGAGCGAGAAGACACGGAACCGAACTTTGGGCCATGCGAAGGAGGCGAGGCTGCATGTTAGAAGCGAAGGATTCCCGAGGCGCGGCAACCGTGGTATCCGGTGGCCACCGCCTGAGCCACGAGGGACCCGCGGTGACAATCGAAGAGAAGTTCGAAGCTCGATTTGCGAGGCAGATCGTATGAGTCGCGAAGTAAGAAACGCAGCGAAAGGCCACCTCCGGCTTCGAGGTAGGTACCGGCCGCAGCTATCGGCGACTGATGTCTCGCCGCAGCGAGCAGATGAGGTGTGATTAGCAGTGATTGGCCAGCGCGAAACGTGATGCCCTGGCGGAACTGGGCGAACTCGGCCGCAGTTCGAGGGGCCTGTAGCAGGAGTGCGGTATCGATAAACAGCAGGCTATAGTTCCATCCTTTTTGATCAGGCTTGAGGTCATAGCCAGCACTCCAGGAAGACATCGCCCGTGCCATCCAGTTTTGTTGGAGACCGGAGGAAAGAGGAATGAACCGTTCCAGACTCAACTGGAGATTTTGAGAGATCAAAGGCTTATAGCGCACGCCTAAACCCATCTGCTTGGATCCCCTTTGTGGTGAAAGCGAATCGGGCTCATTGCTCCAAGTAGCGCGCGTGAATACCTGTAGCGTGCGTTCATTACGGAAGCCAATTCCCGGAGGTTGAAAATCCAGCTCGATACCCCCGCCCGCAGGTGTGACCGTATTGGGTCCTGGTGCCGGCTCAAAGGCGGTCGTCTGAACCTGAGGATCGCTACTATAGCCGTCATAGAGAGTCACCGTATAGCGGTTGGTGAGGCGGGCGAAATCTTCGCGCAGAGCCTGCGGCTGTGGTTCCGCTTCAAAGGCCTTACGGAACCACTGCTCGGCGGAGGCGTTGTGTGCCTGCCGCATTTCGAGATACGCGAGTTCTTTGTAAACCTCAATGCTTCCGGGCGTAGCTACCTGTTCGAAACAAGCAACGGCCTCATTCAGCCTGCCCGCTGATTTGTAGGCATACGCCAGGCTTTGAATGTAAAGTTTGTTTCCCGATGGCTTAGCCGCACGCTCCAGATATGGAATCGCTTCTCCGACCAGCCCCGCTTTCAAGTAAGCCGAACCAATTTCGTAATTTCGAGCTGTACTGCTTTCAATCCGATTGGCAGATTCCCAAGCGTGGCGTGAGTCTTCCAGCTTCCCTTGTTGGGCATCAATCTGAGCCAATTCATCGAAATATTGAGCTTGGTCCTGCGTAATGAGATCAGCACGGCGAATCTGGCCCAATTCTTTCAAGGCTGCATTCGCATCGCCGGCGAGCCGTTCCAGGCGAGCCAGTCGCAGACCGAGATCAGGCGTGTTTTGCAAATGTTGTGCGTTTTGCCACGCTTCGATGGCATGTCGATAATCGTGGGCGTCGGCATAGAGGTAACCCAAATCTGCATAGGCCTGACGTTGTCGGACTGAAGTCCAACCCTCCTGTTGTTGCAGCGCCTGATCGAGGTAATGAATCGCAAGACCAGGTTTATCGAGTTTCCAGTAACAATTCGCGATGGCGATCAGCCGTGTCGGCGTTCCTTCCGAAGACGGAGCAGCGAGAAAGGCATCCAATGCCGGGCGCCAGCGGCCCAGGTCGTAGAGCAGGAATCCCAGATCCTCATATATCGACGCACTTGCCGCTCCGGTATCGATGGCACGCGCGAAGGAGTCTGCGGCCGCTTCCTTGTTGTGGAGCTTAGAGTAAAGCTGGCCCAGGCTTTCGAGCGCCCGGGCGCGATCGACGGCTCGGAGGTTCGGCGTAGCCAAATAGTCCCTATAGACGTCTGCCGCTTTCGCCTCATGTCCGCGCTTTCGTTCGACCTCGGCCAACGAGAGATAAACGTCCGGTTTCTCCTCGGCAGGGAGACGGCGCAAGAGTTCCGAGTAAGTTGTGGTCGCGGCTTCCAATTGCCCGGCCATGTCTTGCGCAGAGGCCAGCGAGCGGCGGTCGTCTGGCTTCTCATCCATCGCGATCGCCTGTTCGAAATGAGGGACGGCATCGGCGTATTCCTTCATCTGCACCAGGACACCGGCTACGTATCGATGCAAGCCCGCATCGTGCGGATCGAACGCTAGAGCCTGATCAAACGCACGGCGTGCCTGCTCGTAATCTTTGGTGGAGACGCAAACGAATGCAATCGCTTTGTAGACCTCAACTTTTTGGGAAGGCGTGGCTGATTCCCTGGCGGCCATCTCAAAGCTGGCAATCGCCTGCTCGAGATTTCCGGATGCTTTTTGTAGGGTTCCCAGGCGCAGGTGAGCTTCGGCGGAAGGGACCTGGACTGCCGCGCGGCGGCTGAAGTCTGCCGCTGCTTGAAGATCGCCAGCCCGTTCTGCAGCGTTCGAAGCAGCTTGAAGCGTGGAAGCGTCGGCATTTATCCGCGCCGCATCGGCGAAGACCTCAACAGCTTCCCGGTATCGCTCGCCGCTCATTTTGACCTCTCCGAGCATCATGAGCAGCCGGTGTTTGTCTTCTGCGCTGCGCGCCTCTCTTGCTAGGGCCGTGAACTCGGAATCAGCCTCGGCAATTTTTTCCTGGCGAATAAGGAGATTCGCTAGTTTTTCTCGTCCGTCAAATGAAGGCCCCAAAGCTAGCGCACTTTTCAGATACTCTACGCTTTGGTTACCATCGCCTGTGTTCTCCGCGATCTGACTCAAGGCCCGATACACGCGGGCGCGGACCGAGGGATGCTTTTCGGCGGAAAGAACCGCGGCGAATTCTACCTGGGCGTGTGGCCAGTCTTTGCGAAGGAGGAGGAGGTTGGCGAGGAATTCCTGGTCATTCGGAGCATCGCTCCCTTCCGGTCGCGGCTCGGTTCCGGTCAAGGCCAGCAATCGACGAAGATGCTTTTCAGCTTCCGGGTAGTCTCGAAGCTGATAGTCCGTTTGAGCTAAGGAGCGCAGACTCGAGACATCTCGAGGATCAACCGCTAGAGCTAGCAACAGCGCATCGCGGGCGGGCTGCCAACTTTTTTGCTTGCGTAAACACTCGGCGATTGCTTTGTGGGCTTCCAAGCGTTGAGCCGGCGTATTGGCCAACATCAAAGCGCTCCGATAGGCTCGTTCAGCCTCACCGGGAGCACCCAATCCGTCCTCGATGATTCCTTTGCGGAACCAAGCCTCATAACTCTTATCGAGTGCAAGGAGTTTGGTTGCGGCCGACGACGCTCGGCTATAGTCCTTCGTGCGAATACAAAGCTCGGCTATCGTAGCCAAGGTGGAAATGCGGTCTGCCGGCTTTAGCTCTGGCTGGTGCTCTAACATCTCAAAGCCGGCGATCGCTTCGTTGAGCTGAGCCGCCGCTAAGTATGCCCTGCTCCGATAGAGCAGCGCAGGAATGAAATGAGGCTGCCGCGTGAGCATGAGATTGGCCTGGCGGATCACTTCGGCAAAATCGCGGAGTCGATACAGGACCAACACGTATAGAGAGCCGGCACGCGCATCTTCGGGAGAGTGCTCAACAAGCGGAACGAGTTCCTGTCTTGCGAGATCGAGCTTTCCAGCCTGGATCAACCTGTAGGCCTTGTCCGCTTGGGCATAGCTGCGGAACCGTTCCGCATCAGCGGAAAGCGAGAAACCCTTCTCGGGCTGTGGCTTTTGCAGGTAAACCTCCATATCGGTAAAGGCCTGATCGGAGGCATACAGCGAAAGGGGGAGCGTCGTACTCAGAAGTACAGAAAGGACGAGCTTTCTGATGTGGATCATGCTGTTTCTTCCACTTCCGCTTTTTGGCCGCCGGACGAGCGCTGAGGCTCGTGTGCTGTGACAGCGAACTCGGGCTCGCCTAGTGGGATCGACTGATGTTCGGTCAGGTATTCGCCGACGGCTGCGTAGGCGAAGCGCAGAGCCAATGCAAGCTCACTGGGCATCGCGAGACAGAGAGAGAGCTTTCGGTCCGAAGCGGTTTCCAGCTCAACCACATGATGGGGCTTAAGCCGGTGTGCGACAGCTACGAGGAGTCTGCCGTTTTCGAGAATTCGTACCGGGAATACCGAGTGACGAATCGCCATCTCTCGCGGCAACGCGTCCAGGGCTTCTCGCGACGTATCGCGAGCATCCAATCGCTCGATCGGCAGATTGAGCTGCTCGCTGAGCACTTCCGTCAGTTCCTTTTCGTCCATGGATCCCATGCGAAGGAGCAGGCTGCCCAACGGCCGCTTAATCTTGTCCTGCCAGGCCAACGCGCTTTCCAGGTCATCGGTGGAAATCAGCTTCCGCTCGAGGAGCAGATCGCCCAATTTCTTGTGGAATTGCGTCGCTTCACCTTGCGATGGGAAAACATGGGCGGTTTTGTCCCACTTCACGAGTACGCCGGTTCGAAGATAGCCGATATGCTGGCGAACGGCGCGCACGACCGCGGCTGAGTTGACGAAGTTTGCGCACACCTGCCTTGGAACCGAGAGCAACGCTTGAAACCAGCCATAGACGCGATATGTAGAGGCGATACGCCAGGCGAGGCGGTTCGCTGCCAGTGCAAAGTCCGCCAACATGAGGTTCCATAGGAATGTGCCGCGCTCAATCACGGGTGGGAAACGGTACGCATCTGGCATCAGGCATTGCGACGCCCAGATCCAGCATTGAATCACGACGACAAGGTAGCCGAGAACACCGACCTGCGAGGTCAGAAGTGTTTTCCGGTCCCGTAGGAACATGTACCGGGACTGAAGATCGCCTCGCCACCCGAGATTTGCCCAGCCCTGGAGGGTAATACCAAGTACCCATCTGGATTTCTGGCGAACGGCGGTCTTAAACGTTGTCGGAAAGTAGGCACGGACCGCAACATATTCATCCGCACAATTTCCCAGGGTTGTCAGGCCGGTTTTTCTTCTTCGATCGGGCATCGGAAGGCGCTGGCGAACGAAAATGCCTTCGAATCCGTGGCTTCTCAGCCGCATCCCGAATTCGTAATCTTCTGTTAAGGAATCGATACTGAAGACCTGGTTTTGATGGCGGCTTGCGATGTATTCGAGAGCGCGGCGACTGAACGCGGCGCCTACGCCGGCGGCTGGTATGCCCTTTGCCAGCCTCTCCCGGACCCACACATCTTTTGTATGGTGCTCGGTAAATTCATCAATGTAATGGCCTGATACAAAGTCGTACCACTTGGTTTCGAGCGGTAGGACCGGCAACTGCACCATATCCTTGCGCGGGATGAGACGGTTGAACAACTTCAGGCAAAGCGGATGAAGGATGTCTTCCGAGTCCTCCATCAGGAAAATCTCGAATCGGATATCGTTCTCTTTTTCGAATGCCAGGATTCCCTGGTAGATCCAGTTCAGACAATCGGCCTTGTTCGTGGGGCCGTCCTTGGGACATACCGTTCGGTGCACGTTGGGGTACTGCGCACATACAGCATCCACTTCCCGACCCGTGGCCGCGTCATTGGGGTAAGTGCCCACAAACACGTGAAAGTTGGAGTATTCGAGCTTCGGAACGTTGTTCAGGAGCATCTGCCGAATGACGGCCGATTCGTCCCACGCCGGGATCATGATCGCGACTGCCTGTTCCGGAGCGGCCCGCAGATCCTCGATGGTCAGCTTTTTATGTTTTGGTGATATGAAAAGCTTTCGAAATAAGCTTCGACAAACGAAGTTGAGATCGATAAACAGGTCATCGATTCCGGACAGAAAGAATATGACTCCGACGAATCCGAGGAGTAGATGAGCGAAGACCAGCAGCCATGAACTAAAGTCGAGCATTTATGGGCAATCCCCAGCCAAGTCACATAGTGCTTACTGCTCGGCAAAGTTATCAGCGGCCTTTACAGCACAGCTGATCTAGTGGCTCGTCTCTGAGTAACAATTAGCAGGATTGAGCGCCTCATCAACATGCCGTTCAGCGCTGCTTTGACTGTTGTGAGCGAGGAAGAAAGACAGGAACTGCAACAGATGGCGCAGTCTCGGAGTCTTCCGGCAGGTGATGTGATGAGAGCGCGCATGATGTTGCTGCTGAGCGAGGGCGTCCCATGCCGGAAGATCCAAGAGGTTTTGAATACGACGGCTCCGACTATCTCGCGTTGGAAAGAGCGATTTCGGTTGCATGGTGTGGCAGGGCTGATGGAAGAGCGGCATCCGGGCCAGAAGCCGTCCGTACGAACGCCCAAGCTGCAAGCTCGGATATTGGCCGGGATCAAGAATGGCCTTAACGACGGTTCCACCCATTGGTCGTGCCGTAAGTTGCAGCCGAGCGGCATACCAGTGCGGCCTTTATCGACTTTCTGGAACAACTTGTTGCAACCTGCAAAACCCGGCAGGAAATCCATGTCATCCTGGATAATCTATCGGCTCACAAAACGGCCAAAGTCACAGCCTTTCTCGAGCGAAACTCCAACGTGAAGCTCCACTTCACGCCGACCTACTCCTCTTGGTTGAACCAGGTTGAGATCTGGTTTTCCCGCCTTGAGCGCGAAGTAATTGCGCGCGGCATTTTCACTTCCGTCAACGACCTCGCCCGAAAGCTAATGCGCTACATACGCGCCTACTCGAAAACCGCTCGGCCTTTCAAATGGAAATACTCCGATGTCCGCCGGAGAATTCTCCCGTGCTAGCGAACTCCCTGGACGGGCCACTAGTGAGATTAGGAGCAAATACTCCATGCATATCGTCCGGTAATACAAGTACGCGCAGCGAACGGGATACTGCAAACTCAGCTCCAATTTGAGCGGCTTTGGCCCAGCGTTTCCTGAGAGTGTACTAGAGACAGGCGTACTCTTAGCGCATTTACTTGGTCCCGGTGAATCTCTTATAGTCCAGTTGTCGAATACAAACCTATTGCAATGATCAACGTCAAATTTCCTCGCCGTCACGTTTTATCTTTAGGTGGAATAGCGCTAGCTTATGCAGCCTTTCCTGTTAGTTCAGCGCGCTCGACGCCTACGTTGCGAAGGGGGAGAAGATTTCACCCGTTCGCGATTCCGGATTACGATCGGAACCCGTTTTTACGGCCAGTCGGTCCAGCATACGCGCCAGGTGAACAGTTTGGGCCTGTTTCGGGCAAACGTACAGGGCGGGGGCTATGAGCACCGACACACTGGTTCTTTACGACACGACTGGGGACTGGGGCTGGCTCGGCGAACTTTACGGCATCATGGCAGCGAATCTGGCGAGCCATTTCGGCGCGTGGACGGCCCTGCCTGTCGTTTCCTATTCGGCTGGTCAAATGAGCCAGTTTTCGGCGGTTATCTATGTGGGTTCCACTTACGGCGAGCCAGTACCAAGCGCATTTCTAAGCGATGTGCTTGCCTACAAGACAATCCCGGTGATTTGGGTTTACGACAATATCTGGCAATTGGCCGCCTTCACGCCTAACTTCGCCGCCACCTACGGCTGGGAGTGGTCGGGATTCGACACGTCTACCGTGGCACAAGTGAATTACAAGGGTCAGCAGCTATCGCGGTACGCCTCGAATAGTGCCGGTATCATGAACTATTCAATGATCAGTAATGGCGTGAGCGTGTTAGCGAGCGCGGTACGTTCCGACGGGAGCACGTTCCCCTGGGCCCTAAGGTCATCCAATCTCACCTACATCGGAGAGAATCCGTTGGTCTATATCGCTGAAGGTGACCGGTACCTGGCATTTTGCGACCTTTTATTTGACGCTCTCGGCCCTGCTACGCCCACACGGCACCGAGCGCTTGTACGCCTGGAAGATATCGACCCAACGTACGATCCGGCCGCGCTTGAGAATGTCGCGAATTATCTGTATAGCCAAGGTGTGCCGTTTGGCTTTCAGGTGACTCCCCGACATACAGACCCGCTGGGTGTCTACAACAACGGCGTTCCACAAACGATTCGCCTGAAGAATGCGCCGGCTCTCGTGAAGGCGTTCAAATACATGCAGTCGAAAGGCGGTGTCATGATGGAGCACGGCTTCACGCATCAATACTCCAATGTGAAGAATCCATACACTGCGGTTACGGGCGATGATTGCGAGTTCTTCCGCCTGACGATGAATTCTGATTACACCCTGAACTATCTGGGGCCGGTAGCCGAGGACTCTACCGCGTGGGCGAGCAACCGTATCAGTTCTGCAGCCGCGGAGTTTGCCGCGGCGGGTTTTTCGGCGCCAAAAATCTTCACGTTTCCGTCCTATTTGGGGAGCGCGGCTGATATTCAAGTTGTAGGGCAGAATTTTTCCGCTCGTGCCGAACGATCGCTTTATTACCGCGGGTTGTTGTCAGGCACGATTGACGCAACGCGGTACGTAGGGCAGTACTTCCCCTACGTCGTCCGAGACGTCTACAACACCAAGGTACTTCCCGATAATTTGGGGGGCATCTCGCCGGACAATTTCTTCGGCTTTCCGCCTCGGCTTCCCGCTCAGATCATTGCGGATGCTCAACGGAGCTTGGTTGTGCGCGATGGCTTTGCCAGCTTCTTCTATAACCCTGACGATGACATCAGCTATCTTAAAACCACGATCCAGGGATTTAAGGGCCTCGGCTACACCTTTGTCAGCCCGGGTTCCTTATAGCGACATGAGACTGGCGCAGTTCGGCACAGAATGTTTCGCACGGGGCCAAGAGGTTACAAGGGGTGATGTCCCCTCCAAATTTGTTCGGAACTGCATCAATACAGACTCGATCATGCGTGACGGCTGATAGGTGTCGTTCGCGAATTGGGAGTGGGCAGGAAAAGGCGCAGATTCGATCTCTTCCTTCGAAAGTTACTTCTGACGGCGAGCTGAAACAACTCGACTTAACAGTTGGTCAAAGGCGGGCCAGAGATCGCGGGCGCAAATGGGACGCTGCATGTGAGTGGTCCTACTTACGATTACCCGCGCAAAACGGCGCAGCGTAGAGTTATCCACATGAACGAGAAGTCGGCGTTCCGCCAACTGACAGGCGCTTGGGTGCACGGATCAGAGTGCGGGGCCGACGAAGCGAGGTTTGTCAACCTGTCTAGCCAAGCGACGATCGTTGTGTGTCAGCAGCATCCGGCTACACTCGCGCCCTGGCAATATGCGCCAGAGCAGGTCGGCATCAATACGAGCGCCCACCGTTACTGTACCTACGCGGGCCCGGAACATTTTCAACCTTCGTTGCGGCACGAAGG
>DATIMM010000025.1:0-53698 GCA_035475295.1 Bryobacteraceae bacterium | reverse complement strand
CGCGGTCTTGCGGTCCGAGCCGTGCCCCCTTCGGAAGAATAAAACGGACAGGCTCCGCCGTGGCGAACTCATCACCCGCCCTCTTAATCGCCATCTTCGTAGCGAATTCAAAATCGTCGCCCGACAACGTCACCGGAATCTTTCCTGTCCCGGCGACAAGCCTGTCCTGCGATTCGGGCTGCAGCCGGGTATCGGAGAAATCGCTCAGGCTGCGAACATGAACCGATCCAACGGCCGTGAACGGAGCCCAGTCCCAGTACCCGCTGAGGTAGTAGTCGCCCGGGTCGACCTTCGCTTTCGTCAGGTCGATCTCCAAAGCCTTCTGATTCGTCAGTTTCAGGACCTTTACCGGAACCCTTGTGCCGTTTCTGTTCTGGAGCGCCCAACCTCTGGCGCGCTCCAGGTACTTCCAATCCACGGGAGGCACGGCAACGGGCACAGGCGACTTTTGGGTCACGGGAATGTTGTCGGCATCACCGACCTCGATGGTCGGCGTCGGTGTATTCGGTACACGAACGGCCCAGATATAAGCGACCCGGGTGTGTGGCGGCGCGCCATTCCGGGGACCGCAGAGATTGATGCCATTCTTCGGCATGATCTGAGCAAAGGACGAGCGGAACTGCGTTCCCGGAAAGGCCATGCTGCGCAAATCGAGCACCATGGCTGTGCCACCTGCGGCCAAGCCCACCGGATTGCCAAAGAACAGGCCTGCCACGGCCGTCATGACGCTGGCGGTCTGGCTCACACGCGCGCTTGTGGAGCTTGCGAGTGGGTCGTAGTTCGCCAATTGAGGATTGAGGTTGGCAAACAGGGTCTGTGCCTGGACAGCGGTAGGGGCCGTGCGGTCCAGACTCACCGACAACCCGTACTGGGACGCAAAGCCGGCGACGGCTGCATTGACGCTTGCGGAGGAGCTGTCGTGGGAAGAAAGAGCGTCGAGCAGCGCCTCGGTCTGGGCCGTTTTTTCGGCGTAATCAGCAAGCTGTGCGATCAGCAGATCATCCTGTGACAGGAATCCCCTGACCTTCTTCTTGCTCAAACCCTCGGCGCTGTAAACATACGCCGCGAGCGAGATGGTTTCGGGCATCGTCCACTCCTGCGGCTTCCCGGCGTCCTTCGGGTCAGTGACGATCAAGGTCTCCCCGTTTTTGTGGCGCTTAGCGGGAACTAGAACGAGCGCCACCTCGCCGTGACGCTTTTCACGCCCGCGAAGAATAGGTTTGTAGACGACCGTGTCTCCCTCGGTCAGATGATTGATGGTGCGAAACGGCAGCGGCTCTCCACGCTGGGGGGACTGCACGCTGAGGTCAACAGCGCCGATCGGTCCGCCAGCCGGACAAGTAAGGGGAGCGGGAGTTTCCGGGGCTCCTTCGGAGGACGAGCCGGATGAATTGGAATCACCAACGAAAGTACTGCTCTGAGCCCCGAGCAGACCAGAAACCAGGAGCGCCAGGGCGGCGGTACGCAAAAACATTCTATGTCTCAGGATAACGTGCGGAGCAGGCCGGACTCACTTCAGAAAAATCGGGCAAAATTCATTTTCCGGCTTTCCTCAAGTACTACCCTGTAAGTTGGGGATGGGTAGGGCGCAAAGCCGTGTGGTCGATCTCCATAAAAGCGCAACACAAGTTCCAAGATCGAATTCTTTCTTATGAGGAGACAGTAGTAACTTGCCAACCGAAACGCAGACTCTCGAAGATCTTTGTATCAACACGATTCGCTTTCTCTCGGCGGATGCCGTGCAACAGGCGAATTCCGGCCATCCGGGCTTACCCATGGGGGCGGCTGCGATGGCCTATACGCTCTGGGACCGTTTTCTAAAGCACAATCCGAAGGATCCGCTGTGGTTTAACCGCGACCGTTTTGTTCTGTCAGCGGGCCACGGCTCCATGTTGCTTTACAGCCTGCTTCACCTGACGGGGTACGATCTGCCGCTGGAAGAGCTGAAGCGCTTCCGCCAATGGGGGAGCAAGACGCCGGGGCACCCCGAGCGCGGGCACACTGTTGGCGTGGAGGTATCGACCGGTCCGCTAGGGCAGGGACTCAGCAATGCCGTGGGGCTGGCGATTGCCGAAGCGTGGCTGGCGGCCCGCTACAACCGTCCTGGCCATCAGGTGATCGACCATTACACCTACACCATCTGCAGCGACGGCGATTTGATGGAGGGCGTAACACAGGAAGCCTGTTCGCTGGCCGGCCACCTGCGCCTTGGGAAGATTATTGCGCTATACGACCAGAACCACATTTCACTCGCCGGCGGAACAGATCTCACCTACACCGAAGACGTGGCGAAGCGGTTCGACGCCTACGGCTGGCACACGCGCACAGTCCGGGAGGGCAACGACACCGAAGAGATCGCAGCGGCCATTGAAGAAGCGCAGAAGGAAAGCAAACGGCCTTCGCTGATCCTGGTTCGCACCCACATCGGCTACGGCAGCCCGAAACACCAGGACAGTTTTTCCGCCCACGGCAATCCTCTCGGCGAAGAAGACCTGGTGAATTCGAAGAAGGCCCTGGGATGGGGAAGCCTGGACAAGTTCTACCTTCCGCAAGACGCGATCGACCATTTCCGCAAGGCGATTGACCGCGGTGCAAAAGATCAAGGCGAGTGGCAGAAAAAGTTCGACGCCTACAAGAAAGCATTTCAAAAAGAGGCGGCGGAACTGGAGAGCAACATTTCCGGTAAGCTGCCCGAGGGCTGGAACACGGATCTTCCGAAATGGAAGCCGGAAGACAAGCCCATGTCCACGCGCGTAGCGGGCGGGGAAGTGATGAATGCCATAGCCAAGCATATTCCGAACTTGATCGGTGGTTCGGCTGACCTGAACCCGTCGACCAACACCGCTATCAAAGGCGGGGGCGATTTCCAGCCGATGGAGTTTGCGGGACCAGCGACCCCGGGCGCCGTGGGCGGCGAGTGGGGTTATGGTGGGCGCAATATCGCTTTCGGTGTGCGCGAGCATGCCATGGGCGCAGCCGTGAACGGCATGGCTGCACACGGCGGGGTGCTGCCGTACAGCGCTACCTTCCTTGTGTTCTCCGACTATATGAAGCCGGCTGTTCGCCTGGGAGCATTGAGCAAGCTGAAGGCGTTTTATATTTTCACTCACGACAGCGTGGCCGTGGGCGAGGATGGACCTACGCACGAGCCCGTTGAACAATTGATCGGGCTACGGGCCATTCCAGAGCTGAATGTTTTCCGCCCGGCGGATGCAACCGAGACGGCCGAGTGCTGGGCGGCGGCGATCCAACACAACGGTCCGACACTGTTTGCCCTGACACGCCAAAACGTTCCGCATCTGAACCGCAGCAAAGCGAAGAATCCGGACGTTTCGAAGGGCGGCTACATTCTCTCGGAAGCCGAGGATGGAAAGCCCGACGTGATCCTGATCGGAACGGGTTCGGAAGTTTCCTTGTGCATGAAGGCGCAAGAAAAGCTGCAGGGATACGGAGTAAAGGCCCGCGTCGTGAGCCTGCCAAGCTGGAGCCTGTTCGATAAACAGGACCAGAGCTATCGGGAAAGCATACTTCCGAAGGCGATCCGCAAGCGCGTTACGGTGGAAGCCGCGTCGCCGATCGGTTGGCTGAAGTATGCCACGGACGAGGGCGTGGTCATCGGTATCGATCACTACGGCGCGTCTGCTCCAGGTGGCGAGATCATGAAGCACTTCGGCTTTACGGCCGAACATGTCACCTCAGTGGCGCTGCGTCTGATGGGCCGTGAGGAAGACGCGAAGAAGGAGTACGGTGGCGATACCACCAATGTGGCTCCCACTTCGCCGCAGGAAGGCCACTCCTAAGCAGCAGTTGGACAAAGGGCTGGTACCTGCTACGGTGCCAGCCCTTTTTGCTTTAACGAGGCATGTTTTCCGGTACGCGACCGCGAACAGATGCGTGATGCCTAGTCCGGCAACACCCAGGCGTAGAGCGTGCTGCCCGAGGGCGTGAGCAGGTACTGCTTGCCGTTCAGCTCGTACGTCAAGGGCGCCGTGGTCATTTTGGAGCCAAGATTTACGTGCCAAAGTGTCTTGCCGCTGGCCGGATCAAGAGCCAGAAGATTGTCCGAGTTGTCGGCGGTAAACAACACGTTTCCAGCAGTCATCAGCGTCCCCGCGACACCTTCGCCCTCTCCGAGTTCGTGCTGCCAGCGGACCTTGCCGTTCCGGTAATCGAGGCCCTCGAGTACCGAACTTGCCCAAAGGTTGCGGTCACGTCCCGCCCAGCCTTCGGGCTTTCCTTCCGCAGTCATGTAGAAGATGCTCCACAAGCGGCGGGCGCTGACGTAAAACAATCCGTCTTTTGGATCGAAGCTGGGCGCCATCCAATTGGCGGCCCCATCCGAGCCCGGCGAGACCAGGACGCCATCCGGCTTCGGCTCTTTTGCCTTGTTGGGGATCGGCATCCCGCGGGAGTCGATGCCTTTTGCCCAATTGGTGTAAATGAAGGGGGCCGTCACGAGGTGTTCACCGGTCGTGCGGTCCAGGAGGAAATAGTAGCCGTTCCGGCTCGCCTGGGCCAGCAGTTTGCGATGGACGCCGTTCACGTCATCGTCAATCAGCACCGGCGTTTGTACAGCGTCCCAGTCGTGGGTGTCGTGCGGAGATGGTTGGAAATGCCAGTTCAATTTGCCGGTATCGGGATTGAGAGACACGATGGAGCAGGTGTAAAGGTTATCGCCCTTTCGCATGTCGCCGTTCAGAACGGGATTGGGATTGCCGATGCCCCAGTAAAGCTGGTTGAGATCAGGATCGTACGTTCCGGTCATCCAGGTCATGCCGCCGCCGTGAGTAATCGCGTCGGTACCTTTGGGCCAGGTTTCGGAACCTTTCTCGCCGGGTTTGGGTTCCGTATTCCACTGCCATTGCTTCTTTCCCGTTTCAGGGTCAACGGAAGCGAGGAAACCGGGTATGTCGGTCACGTCGCCGGAGACACCCACAATGATGTGATCACGGATTGTCAGCGGCGCCATGGTGGAGAAGTATCCAAGTTTCGAATCGGCGAGTTCGATGTCCCAACGCACTTTTCCATCCTTGGCATTCAGTGAAATCAGGTGACAGTCGGGGGTCGTGAAGAAGAGGTAGTCCTTGTACATGCCGACGCCGCGCTGTCCGATGTGATCTCCTTGCGATGGGCGGGAGTAGTGCCAGATCTCGCGGCCGGTGCGCGCATCGGCCGCCCAGACGTTGTCTGGAGTGGTGAAGTATAAAGTGCCGTTTACTTCGAGCGGCATCGATTTGATCGCTACCGACTGGACGGGCATCACCCAGGCCAGCGTCAGATGACTGACGTTGTTTTGATTGATCTGCGACAGCGCGCTGTAGCGCCGCCCGGAGTAATCGCCGTTGAACGTTGGCCACTGATCTTTCAGCGGATTCGTCAGGCTTGCAGGTGCAAGGCCTTCATCGGCGGCGCGGGAAGAACAGACGGCAAAGGCAATTAGAAAGGCTAGAATGGCTGAACGCTTCATGGATGATTACTACTTTTTCAAGGTCTCCAGATAGGCAAACAGGTTATGGATATCCTGGTCCGTGTACTTGGTCATGAGGTCACGATGGGCTTGCAAGGGATCGTGAACTTCCACTTTCACTTGATCTAAGGGCCACGACCGGTGCCAGCCGTCCTGGCAGATCATGCCGATATTGAAGGCGTCCTCGTGCTCGACTTTTCCTTCGTACCTGGTTCCATCCGGCAGCGTGACGGTGGCGGTCTTGGTCACGGACTTTGCCGAAGGGTAAACCATATGCTGCTGGAGATCGATCGGTGTGTACTTATCAGCAATGCCCGCCAGATCTCCCGTCGCCGAGTGGCACTGTGTACAGCCGCCCGCGCCCTCGAAGTAGGCTTTGCCTGCTTCGGCATTCCCGGTGAGCAGTTTCGCCAGGGGATAACCGCTGGGAACACCGTTGCTGTTCTGCGCGGCCAGCATCTGGTGATGCAGGAAAGCGACGATGTCGTCGACCTGGCTTTCCGTCAGATTGGGAAAGCTGGGCATGCCTCCTTCGACGATCCCCTGGCGTATCACGGGCCGAATGGTGCTGCCATGATCGTCATGGCTCACAACCGAGGACCGCGTGAGGTCCGGCGCCCGCGAGCCTTTGGCATCTTCTCCATGGCAGAATCCGCAAGTGGACTTAAATTGAGCACGCCCGCGTTCGACGGCAGCCATGTCCTCGACCGGGCGTTTTCTGGCCGGCTGATGGGTGGGCTGCACCTGCGGATAGGCGAACGATACGAAAGCGAGGCTAAGAAGAAAGAGGCGCATACAAAATGGCAGAAGTTGACAAATCCAGATAGTCAGACCGAGCAGATTTCGATAGCTTGATCAAGCGAGGCGAGGGGGTCGCGTACGGGCGTGTATTCGTGCGCAATGCATCCTGTAAAACCAAGGTCCGCGATGGCCTGAGCGACGAAACGGTAATTCAGCTCCTGAGTTCCATCGATTTCATGCCGTCCGGGATTCCCTCCCGTGTGGAAGTGGCCGAAGTACTGAATGTTGTCGCGTATGGTTCGGACAATGTCGCCGTCCATGATCTGCATGTGATAGATGTCGTACAAGAGTTTGACGCGCGGAGAGTTCACACGTCTCATCACGTCAATACCCCAGGCGGCATGGTCGCACATATAGTCCTTGTGGTTGACCTTGCTGTTCAACAGCTCCATGCAGATGTTGACACCTTTTTCCTCGGCGTAGCCTTTGATGTTGTTCAGGAAAAGAACGCAGTTGTCTGCGCCTTCCGTATCCGACATGCCGCGGCGATTACCGGAGAACGTGATGAGATTGGGGCAATGCGCTTCGGCGGCGCGGTCGATCCCTTCACGCATAGACTTGTCGAGGCGCTCGTGATTCTCTTTGCGATTGAGGGCGTCGGGAATGGAGCCGCCAAAACCAGGAACCATGGTCGGCACAAGCCCGTGTTTGTGAAGGATCGGCCAATCATTTGGGCCGATCAAATCGAAGCCGTAAATGCCGCGCCGCGCGGCTTCACGCGCCATGTCGTCGAGCGTCATGTTACTGCCTTTAAATACGCCTTTAGTCACACACTGCTTTAACCGGCCAGCTTTCTGTGACACCTCGCCTTGGGCCGAGAGTCTGTGCGCAAGAGAGGCAGCGCCTGCCAACGTGGGCAAAAAAGTTCGTCGCGTCATTTCGAATCAAAAGGGCTTCAGTGACTAACACGATATCGCAGTGGGAATGGCAAACAGATACGGCGCTATGACTCGTGAGCCTGCCGCCGCCGCCGTCCACTCAACAAATAAATCGCAGCGCGCAGCTCGAGCAAAGGATCGTTGGAAGGCTCGATGCCCTCCACGCGCGGAATGGGATCGAAGATGATTGTCTTCTGTTCCTGCTCATTGTTCGGAACCACGGCAGTGAGGTTGATCCTGCCGAGCTGGACCGTTGGCCGATCTTCCGGCCAGTGAACCGTGGCGTCATCTACGACATCCTCATCGTTGGCGAGCTGTACGCGGATCTGAAAACCAATTGGACCGTCCGCAACGCGGCGTGTAAGTTCATCGAAGAGAAAGCTAACATCCTTACTCTTGGCTGCGGCGTCATCGAGATGTTCGATCCCTGCATCCGGAATGATCTGGTAGCGCCCAAAGCGACTGGCGCCTGCTTCGTTGGTGAACCGGAATGCCGTGACGCCGAAGTACTGTTCCCTGGCAAAGCTGGAAGGAGTGGGCTTCGGCATCTGCACGAACGCTAGCGCCGCCGGATGGGTGCTAAGAAAAATTTCAACGGGCGACGGCGAGGGTTTCGACGGATCGGATACGGCTACGGCACTGAGGAACTCAAGAAACTCCTCACCGGTCCTGGTGGGGAAGCCGTCGGCTGAATGGCTGATGACGTCGGTGTGTACGTGGTCGGCGAGATCGAAGCGAATGGCGAGTCCACGGGGATTTCCATTCGGGTCGTTATCGGGTATCAGTGGAAACCCTGTGGAGTTGGAAAACCGCACCCGCACCGGAGTGGACGCGCGCGTGATATGCGGTGCTCGCGTTAGTGAGGCGGCCTCGGGAGAAGGCGTGAATGTACCCGTCAGCATAAGGCCTTTGGCGTGAGCCGGGCGAAAACCAGGGTGCAGGCCGAAGATCGCGTCGAACTGCTTGAGCAGGTTTTGGCTAAGCGTCAGGAGTTTCTGATCTGAAGGAAGTGGCATGATGGGTTGTTCCAAGCTAACCGAAAGGTGCGCTCGTCGCAAGTATACGGCTCACGTAGCTCGCGAACTACCGGGAAGGGCTACTTTGACGGGCTGCTCGGCAGCATGAAATGGAAGCCGAAGCGTTGACGGGCTAGAATCGACGGTGACATGGCCCAGACCCCGCTTGGCGAGATTCGCGTCAGTGACGCGCACGTTCATTTCTTCTCCCGGAACTTTTATGAAGTTCTGGCAAAGCAACGGCGAGTGGAGGGACCAGACGCGCTGGTGCCTCTTTTGAATTGGGAGATTCCAGCCTCGAGTCCCGAAGAGCTGGCCGGACGGTGGGTGGAAGAGCTGAATCGCCATTCGGTGGCACGCGCATCGCTGCTAGGGAGTGTCCACGGAGATGAAGGGAGCGTGGCTGCTGCGGTTGCCGCCTACCCGGACCGGTTCTATGGATACTTCATGCTCGATCCGACGCAGGCCGATGCATTGGAACGGATGAAAGCGGCTGCGGCGAATCCTCATTTGCATTGCGTTTGTCTGTTTCCGGCGATGCACACGTATCGCATCACCGATGCGCGACTGGTGCCGATCCTGGAGATCGCGTCGGATCATCGCCTGGCCGTTTTTGTGCATTGCGGTGCGCTGAGCGTGGGCGTGCGTCGAAAGCTTGGATTGCCGAGTCAGTATGATTTGCGGTACTCCAATCCGCTGGATCTGCACCCGGTTGCGTTGCACTTCCCGTTCGTGCGCTTCATTGTTCCGCACTTTGGCGCGGGCCTGCTGCGTGAGACGCTGATGCTGGCCGATTTATGTTCGAACGTATGGCTCGATACGTCGAGCAGTAACCGTTGGATGCAGTATGAAGGCCTGGATCTGCGAACCGTATACCGGCGGGCGATGGACTTACTGGGTCCGGAGCGGCTTTTATTCGGGACCGATTCGAGCTTTTTCCCGCGCGGCTGGCACGGCGCGATCCTGGAGCAACAATCAACCGCACTCTACGAACTGGGGATGACGGCGGTACAGGCGGAGCAGATTTGCTCGTGGAACCTGGAGCGGCTGATGGAACCGCGCGCGGCACTGTTCGGAAATGCGGGTCCGATGATCAGCTAGCGAATACCGGAAAAATCTGATACGCGAGGATTTGACCGGTGGATGCACTTGGTAGTTGAACCACCATACGACCATGCGACTGACGGCCAACATCCCGCAACCGGCTCCGCCTGTGATTCAACGGCGCCGGCTGCAACGCGTCCCGGCTCCGGCAAAGCTTCGAATTGCCCAAATTACTCCCGGTGCTCGCTTCGAGTCTGAGTATTTTCCGTCCGAACGATGGCATGAGCTGGAGCAGTATCGCCCAGAGATGCTTGTGGGCTCCGCGGCAGACCTTCACTGGCTTGCCGAAAAGGTGAAGACGGCGAAGATGCGGCTGGATAGCGTCAACCACGCGATTTTCGTCCTCACGGCCTCGGGTGATATTCCGGCTGCGGATCCGTTGCGCGTCGTTCTGTGGCGAGCATTTGGCGTTCCCGTGTATGAGTTGTTCGTGGGAGTGGACGGGACAGTTCTGGCCGGGGAATGCGAGGCACACGAGGGCTGGCACGTCGAGTCAGGCTGCCGGTTTTACTTTCTAAGCGGAGAAGAGCTGGTAGCGGATTCCCGCCACATCAAAGGAATTCGGACCGGCCTATCGGGAACGCTGGAGACACAGCCGTGCTCATGCGGTCGCCCGAGTACGCGGATAACCGATGTAAGGCTTCGCCCGGCAATGAGGAATCGCTTGCTGCTGGCCGCGACCGCGTAGCGATTGCCAGAAGACCTGTTTCCTAATCAGTCAGGAACGCGGTAGTCTTTATGCCGGAAACCTCGAAGGTCTTACGGCAACGCTGGTTTTTGCAGGATGCTTTGTCGTCCAGCAGCACCATGTAACTGGCGGACTTAGCGAATTTGGCACGGTCACGCTCGTCTGCCTGGCGGGGCAGCTTGTCGACTTTGCGCCTGATCAGCCATTTGAGATCGTAAGTATCAGACGTCCTACAGTACGGGCAATTCAACGTGACGGGCTTGACCGATTGCGATTCGCGGTAGAAAGCGCGCTCATCCATGTTTTATATTTTCCCCAACGAGCTGCGCCCGTCCATTCGTATTAGTACTTCGCCGCACATCAACATCAACGCGGCGAAAATCGAAAATTGGAAACGGAAAGCTCATCGCTTCCGGGAATGTAAAATCCCACACGATCCTTCGTGAAATCTGCCCCTGCGGTGCTCTCAACGTCGCCCATCTCCACCCACGGACCATCCGGATGACGAACGCGGGCATTAATCGAATTGGGCTTCACCGATAGATCCACTTGCACCCATTCGTCCTCCTCGAAGTTGAACGAAACGCGGCTGACATCCTCCGACTTATCGTTAACCACTCGGCGGACGGTGCCGCGCTTGCCGTCCAAAATAAACAAGACGTAGTTTTCTCCGTTTTGGAAGCCTGCGTACCACTGGATTTTGCCGTGCTTTAAAAATCCACCCTTCCGATTCATAACGGCAAACGTGTAGTGTCCCGCGACGCGCGGTGTGTGGTAGGGCACAAACCCGCCCCCCTTGCGAACCTGTTCGCCTGGAAGCTGCATGCTGGCGCTGGCTCTGCTTGGCGACGTTTCCGGGCCGGCTTGTTCGGCTGACGCGGCAGTCGACGGAGAGGCAGGTGTATTTGGCTGGCTTTCCACGGCAGCTTTATTCAGAACGACCTCCGGTCCGGAGAGAAGCACGACGTCACCGTTGTTGAATGTGCGCTCCATTTTTTTAGTTGGAGCGCCGTCGCGGCGAAGCTCGATCGCGTGGCTACCGGGCTTGACATTGGAGATTGTGGCCCCACCGCCGCCCTCGATCGCGGCGGCGAGATCGCCGTCCACATAGACCATCGTGCCCGGCAGTGCGCCTTTGATCTCCAACGTGGCGATCTGCGGGACCGGCTGCAAATGAAACTCCGCCCGTGTCTCTTCGGCCTTTTTCACATGCACGATGGCAGGCGGGGGATCGAGAAATCCAGCTTTGTGAACGCGAATAGTGTACTGGCCGACTTTGAGATTGGGAATGCGAATCTGGCCGTGTTCGGTTTGCCGGCGGTAGTGCGCGTTGTTGATGTACACTTCGGCCCCATCTTGGCCGGTAACCACAACGACGGTGCCGGCACTGGGATCGGACTTCACATAGACCGTGAGGGCAGGAGCGGGCGTGTAGGTGAGAACGAAGCGCTGATGATCGTTGCCTTCGCTCACTTCAAGATCGTGATCGGCAGTACCAAGATTGTCCAGGGCAAGGCCGTCGGAGTCCGCCGTTCCTACCGACTTGCCGTCAAGTGCCACCTGGAGACGATCCACATTGCTGACCAATCGAGCCTTACGGTCCTCGGTGGAGACCAGAACAGCCATCACGTTGGAGGCGATCGGAAGACCGACCACTTTGGGAGCCGCTTTTTCGGTGACGTCGTAGCTGAACTCGGCCTCGCCGGACCGGCCTGTCACCTTCATGGAATGGTGGCCCGGCTCTACGTTGTCGAGGACCAGTTCGCCATCTTTCAGTGCTTGCGGCGGATTATTATCGGTGGACACGGAGCCGGGTACCAGATCCGTGTAGAGGCGCAGCGTCGGCCTTGTGGGTACTGGCGGTGCGGACGCATTGGTCGCCGGAGGTCTGGCGCCCGCAGCAGCTTTCGTTTCGGCAGCGGTTTGATCCGCAGTTTCGGCGGGCGTCATGTTAAGCCGGCGGGCGGTTTGAATCAGGTAAAAAAAGGCGGCAAAAAGAATCACCGCAAAGAAGAGGCCGATATAGATGGCACGCTGCCAGCTTTTCGGATCGAGGCGTTCCACTTCGGGCGGGATCTCGGCGGCATCGTCGTGACGATGTGAGCGGGGTTCATCGTAGCTCTCGCCTTCAAAGGAGGGGCGTCCCTGATCAACCCGATTGGAAGCGGGCTCGCCCCGCAGAACGCGGGCACGTTCGATCACCAGCTCTTGTACTTCAGCAAGTCTCACCTGGAGATCGAAATCGTCGGGAAACGCCCGGCGCAGGCTTTGAATGCGTTCGAAATACTGGCGTAAATCGTTCAGCGACGTGGAACGCCGTGTCTGGCTCTCGATTTTTTTTAGGTCATCGACAGCAGAAAAGGTAGATTGAGAGCGATCCACTCGGGAAGAATGCCTCAACGGAATTATAGGACACTCGGAGGCTTAAGTGGCGCGATTAGCGTAATTTAGATCGTAGAAGGCACGGTACTCCCCGGTTTTCACTCGGTTTACCCAGGGTTGATTGGCGAGGTACCACTCGACCGTTTTGCTGAGGCCCTGGTCGAAGTCCATCTCGGGCTCCCATCCGGTCTGCCTGGTCAATTTTGCGTTTGTCAAAGCATAGCGGCGGTCGTGTCCGGGACGGTCTGCCACGCGCGTCAACAAGCTTTCGGGCTTGCCGGTGGCCTTCAAAATTCTGCGGACCACCTCGAGGTTGGGGAGAGAGCAGTTCCCGCCGATGTTATAAACTTCTCCCGGTTCGCCTTTCTCCAGCACGGTACGCACGGCACGGCAGTGATCTTCGACGTATAGCCAGTCCCGAATCTGCTGGCCGTCGCCGTAGATGGGAAGCGGCTTATCTTCAAGCGCGTTCGAGATCATCAGCGGGATCAGTTTTTCGGGAAACTGGTAAGGGCCGTAATTGTTAGAGGCGCGGGTGACCGAAACGTTCAGTTTGTAAGTTGTGTAATACGAGAGCGCAAGTAGATCGGATCCCGCCTTCGAAGCGGAATAAGGACTGCTCGCGTGCAACGGGTAAGTTTCGTCGGCTTCGTGCGGAGGCTCGATGCTGCCATATACCTCGTCGGTGGAGACATGCACGAAGCGCCCTATCTTGTAACGCCGGGCAGCCTCCAGCAGCGTGAACGTGCCATTGAAATTCGTCTGAATGACAGGCGCCGGCGAGTGGATGCTGCGATCCACGTGGGACTCCGCTGCAAAGTGCACAACAGCGTCCGGCGATTCCTTGCTGAAGAGGTCCTCGATCGCGTCGGCATCGCAGATATCGGCTTGCACAAAGCGGTAGCCCGGATGTTCGGCAACGGGCTCCAGATTTTCCAGATTACCGGCGTAGGTCAGCTTGTCGACGTTGATCACTTGCTCCGCCCAGCCCTGTTTCAGGCTCATGCGGACAAATGATGACCCGATGAATCCAGCGCCCCCCGTAACGATTAGCTTCATTTGTACTGTAACTCCCAATCATACGCAATAGAAGAGTCGTTGTAGGGAATGCGCCCTTCGTCCTTGGGATTATAGGTTCGGTTTGTGATGTAGATCAATACAGAGGGCTGCTCGCCGATCACTTTGTAGCCGTGCGCCACGCCTGGCGGGATGGATAACTGCCAGGGGCGAAGCGCCCCCACATAGAAGGTGTTCTTTACGGCGTAGGTACGGGAGCCGCGGCGCAGGTCAACGAGCGCCACCTGAAGCAAGCCCGCCGACGGGACCCAGAAATCCGTTTGAAACTTATGGTAGTGGAAGGCCTTGATGATTCCGGGATAGTTCAAGGCCGCAGAAACCTGAGTGCTCTCGGGTGGAAAGCCGGCCACCAATCCTTCCCCGAGACGTGCCACCTCCAGGAAGTAGCCGCGGTCGTCAGGCCACAGGGCAAATGGCTTCACAGCCACTCCAGCGATCAAATCCGGGCTGGTTGGCGAGAGAATTACATGTCCGATACCGGGCTCTGAAATGGGGACCTCGATCTCAATTCCCGATTCCAGTGCTCCTAAAGCAGAAGTGCTCACTTGCTTTCCCCTCCTGCTGTTTGAGAGACCGTTTGTTCGTGTTTTTCCTTCGTCTGGCTCACCAGATTGGCTGCGCGCAACAGGGAGTCGAAGGTGCCCGCATCGGTCCACCAGCCTTCCAGGTAACTGAAAGTCATCGTGCCTTCGCGGATGTATGCGTTGTTGACGTCGGTAATCTCGAGTTCGCCGCGAGCCGAGGGTTTCAGCGTACGGGTTTTGTCGAATACTGTTTCGTCGTACATATATATTCCTGTAACGGCGTAGTTCGACTTAGGGTTACTGGGCTTTTCCTCTATTCCCACGATACGGTCACCCTGGATCTCAGCTACACCAAAGCGCTCAGCATCGGGTACTTCCTTCAGAAGGATTCTCGCCCCACGCCCCTGGCGTTCGAAGTCGCGGACCGCACCGGCGATCGATCCTTCGATAATGTTGTCGCCGAGTATCACGCAGATTTTATCGCCTTCAGCGAAGTGCTCAGCCAATGCGAGAGCTTCGGCGATTCCTCCCTCGCCCTCCTGATAGGTGTAGTTGATGTGCTTTAAGCCAAACTCTTTCCCGTTCGCGAGCAGACGCAGGAAGTCGCCAGAATTACGGCCGCCGGTGACAATCAACAGATCACGAATGCCGGCGTCCACCAGCGTCTGGATCGGATAGTAGATCATCGGCTTTTCGTAAACCGGCAGAAGATGCTTGTTTGTGATTTTAGTCAGCGGGAACAAGCGGCTGCCGGTACCCCCGGCCAGAACGATACCCTTCATAAACAACTAGATATTACCAGTCCGCAGCTTTTGCCTGTCAGGGCGGTGGCGCTGAAGGCGCGCACGTGAACGTTCAGTCGTTCAAATGCAGGCGAGACTGCGGGTCCGGTTCGGCGGCCCGCGGCCTTTTACTTTGACTTTTCCGGCGCAACTGCCGCTGTACCTGGCGCAGCAATAGCAGCAGGATGGCAGCCACGATTCCTGTCTTTGACCAGAATCCAGAGGGAGCGGAGTTCCGGCTGCCTAATGCGACCAGTAAGAGCAGCGCAAGGGCCACGCCGGCCATGCCGAAGAAGATGGACGAACGGAGTGCCGATTTTCTCGTTCTATCAGCGAGCTCTTCGTACTTATTCATAGCCGCACGACTCCAGAATATACCGTTTTGGCATGGCTCGACTGCACCGGTCCGGAGCAATTAGCCACAGCGCCAATCGACGGAGAGAGCCCCGCACGTAAGACGGAATTGACCGAAATGTAACGATGTTGTAACGAACAGTCGGTTACGCTGTGAGTGGGCGGTTACAGCACCGTTCCTATTATGAGAAAAATTGCTCTCGTCGAAGATGATGCCGATTTATATGCGCTGCTGAAGTATAACCTTGAGAAGGAAGGCTTTACCTTTGTCGGTACGCAAACTGGCAGGGGAGCTATTGGTCTGTTCCGGCGTGAACGGCCGGACCTGATCCTTCTCGACATTATGTTGCCCGATTCGGATGGTCTGGAGCTTTGCAAAGGCATTCGAATGAATCCTGAGCTTTCGCACATTCCGGTGATTTTTCTGACAGCCCGAGCCTCGGAAACGGACCGGATCGTGGGCCTGGAACTCGGCGCGAACGACTATATTGTTAAGCCATTTTTTATTCGCGAGTTGATTGCGCGGATCAAGATACAGTTTCGCGGTCAGACGAACACCACCCGGCTGCTGAAGGCTGCCAGACTCGAGTTGGACCGCAGCAGTTGCCGCGTGAGATTGGATGGAGCGGCGCTTTCGCTCACCGCGACTGAATTTCGCTTGCTGGAGTTTCTGATGAGCCGCCCAGGCGTGGTGTTCAGCCGCGAGCAGCTACTGGATGCTGTTTGGGGGCATGACCGCGCCGTAACCGACCGGACGGTGGACGTTTATATTCTGCGCCTGCGGCAAAAAGTGGAGGCAGATCCCGCGAACCCCCTGTTCATTCGTTCGGTGCGAGGCTTTGGATACAGCTTTAACGAATCTATGATTCAGCCGGAGACCCCGGAGCCGTCAGCATCGGCATCGGCCATGGCCGGCGCGGCAAACTAAGGTCTTCAGTCGAGCCAGAACCCAATGGGCTCCGAGATGCCCTGAATTTTGCCCCGGAACGGCACAATAATGCCTAAGTCTCTTGTGTCAGGCAACTGAGGGCGAAAGCTGTGCTCCACTGAGAATTCGAAGCGCATCGATTTCCGTGGATTGATCCGTCCGGGCAGTTCCGATTCAAATACCTGATGGCCGTGTCCTTTGTAGACCTGTTTGCCGGTCGACTTTCCGTTGACCTTGCATCGGATCGTCACGGGCGAACACGAAGCGACGACCGGGGGAATGATGAACTCGAGCCGGAAGCGGGAAGGCGGCGTGACATCATGCGAATCGGCTTCAATGACAAAGTTCTTCAGCGTCCAGGCCCACTGCTGGGCTGAAATCTCGGTCCATCCCTCCGATAGACGAATAGTGGCCGGAGAGGATCGAAGCTGACTGCGAAGAAATAAAAACATTCGGCTGTCGGCCTCGGGATCGGCAGGGCTCGGCCGTTTCTTCGATGCGGTCAGCGTATGGCCGATCACTCGCCATCCCGTTCGCTTGGCAAGCCGCAGGAGCCCCTGCGGAGAAAAGATCCAGTAGTTAGAGGAGTCGTCGTTGGCTTCGCGGTCGTCCAGAAGGTAGGCCACCGGTTCTTTTTCGATCTTCGTTTTAGAAGGAGTAACAGCGGCTATCCGGGTGCTGAGAACGCAGTACCGGGAATTCTTTGCTAATGTCTCCAGAACGTAGAACGGGTTCTTCAGGTGATACAACGTGCCAAGAAGAAGAGCGACGCCGCAGGGAGACGAAGGAAGAACGAACTGCGAATCGAGATCTAGTTCTTCAATGCGCACGGGCAGTTTGAGGCGTTCTCGTAGCGCCCGCACGCCGGTCATCCAGTTGTAGTTCGTGGGCGGATTGTCGGCGGCGGTCACGTCGACTCCTAAACTGGCGAAGAAGAAAGCCAGATCGCCGTCGCCGCAGCCCGCATCGAGCAGGGGGCCGCTTAAAAGGCCACGTTCAAATGTTCCGAAATGCTTTTTCAAGACAGGCGCCAAGTGCTGTAGCGAGACCATGGTGTGGTACGGATACCAGCCGAATTCGGACGGTGGTGTTTTCTTTGCGTCGGCCAGAACGTTGCGGAAAGCCTCAGCTCGGGAGAGAAGGTCGGACGTGCTTTGAGGTATGCGGGTAGGAGCCCCGAGGGAACGGCTTTTCAGGAACAGCATTCTCCTTGACCGTAGCATTCCGGCGAAGGGGCTGCGCGTCGCTTGCGTTCGAGCAGGAGCTTAAAAAGCTAGAATAGGTGGGAATCCATGAGACCTACTTTGTCGCTTTTTATAAGCGCCACATTGTTGCCGATCTCCTCCTATGCACAGACCGCGAGTATGCGCGGGTTTCTGTTGAAGGATGTTCCCGCCGAGCAAAAACTGGAACAGCAGGCACAATCGGTTCCCGACCCGGTTCATCTGCGCCGGTACATGGATTACCTGGCGCGTGAACCGCACAATGCTGGCTCTCTGCGCTCGAAAGAAGTAGCCGAGCATATCCTGGGCATGCTGAAGGAGTGGGGCCTCGATGCGCACATTGAACAGTTCGAAGCGCTTCTGCCGTATCCGACGGTGCGCCAGGTGGAGGTGACCGGGCCGAAGCCCTACGTGGCGAAGTTAAGGGAGCCAGTGGTGCCGCAGGACCCGGACAGTGGAGACGCCAACCAGCTGCCGCCGTACAACGCTTATGGCGCGACGGGGGACGTAACAGGTGAAGTGGTGTATGCGAACTACGGCTTGCCGGAGGACTACAACTGGCTGGCGAAGCAGGGAATCAGCGTCAAGGACAAGATCGTCATCACGCGCTATGGAAAGAGCTGGCGCGGCATCAAGCCGAAGGTTGCAGCCGAGCATGGGGCCATCGCCTGCCTGATTTACTCCGATCCACATGAGGACGGGTACTACGAAGGGGACGTTTATCCCAAAGGTCCGATGCGGCCGCCCGAGGGTGTGCAGCGAGGCAGCGTGATGGACATGCCGTTCTATCCCGGCGATCCGCTCTCACCCGGGTGGGCATCAGAAAAGGGCGCGAGGCGGTTACCTATCAGCGACGCGGTGACACTGATGAAAATTCCCGTGCTGCCTCTTTCCTACGCCGATGCCCAGCCGATACTCGAGCAGTTAACCGGTCCCCTCGTGCCGCCGGACTGGCGTGGATCGCTGGCGATGACGTATCATGCAGGGCCAGGTGCGACGAACGTTCATATCAAAACCGATTACGATTGGACCAGCAAACCGCTTTATGACGTAATTGCGACAATTCCGGGCTCTGAGTTGCCCGATGAGTGGGTGATTGCCGGAAACCATCATGATGCCTGGGTAAACGGCGCGGACGATCCGGTGTCCGGAACGGTTGCCCTATTGGAGACCGCCCGCTCTCTTGCCAGCCTGAAGAATAGTGGATGGAAGCCGAAGCGCACCATCAAAATTGCGGCGTGGGACGCCGAAGAGTTTGGCCTGGTCGGTTCCACCGAATGGGTGGAAAAGCACCAGGACGAGTTGAAGCAGAAGGGCGTGGCCTATCTCAACTCAGACAACAATGGGAAAGGCTGGATACACATTGGCGGCTCGCACACGCTGGAGGAGTTTCTGACGGAAGTCGCTGGCGCGGTGGAACAGCCGGGCGCCGATACCAATCTGGCGAATTACGCGCTGCACCATCCACCCGGGGATGACGAGGACGATTCGGGATCGGCGAAAAAAGACAAGAACTTCACGATTGGCGCGCTGGGAGCCGGGTCGGACTACGTCGCCTTCCTGGACTTCGTTGGTGTTGCCAGCACAAACGAAGGATTTGGCGGGCTAACTAAGAGCGGTATCTATCATTCGACTTACGATTCCATTTACTGGTACTCGCATTTTTCCGACAGTACGTTTGTGGACGGTAAAGCGCTTTCGCAGTTCACGACTACGGCACTGCTGAGGCTGGCGGATTCTTCCGTGCTTCCGTTTGAGTTCGGGCACTTTGTGAAAACCGTCAACGGGTATCTGGATGAGATTCAGAACGAGGCGCAAAAGAGCGGGAAGAAGCTCGACTTCGCGGTCCTGCGAAAGCAGTTGACGACGTTAAATGAGAATGGTGACAAGTATGAAGGGCTGTTGCAAGCGGCGACGTTGAAGCAGTCTCTGGATGCGACGCACTTGAAGGCGCTGAATACGGAATTGATGCAGACCGAGCGATCCTTGACGCGGCCACAGGGCTTGCCCAATCGCTGGTGGTATAAACACCAGATTTACGCGCCGGGCTATTACACCGGTTACGGCGTGAAGACGCTGCCGGGCATTCGGGAAGCAGTTGATAGCAAAAACTGGACGCTTGCTCAGCAAGAGGTGAGCGTTGTAGAGCAGTGCTTAACGCAGATGAATCAGATTGTCGATGAAGCTGTCAACAACGCGGGAGGTTTGTAGCACCGCCAAGGCTTCGCCACTCATTTCAACGTGTCGTGAATCCGGAGAGTGCTTCTACCGGCGCATCGTGTTGCACCACACCGCGCACATGCGCCATGCGCGGACCGGTATGTAGCGCGCCGGCCAGATCATTCAATACCGGCTCCGGCCCCACGGCATACACTTCCACGCGGCCGTCGTCCAGATTGCGTACCCATCCCGATAGGCCCAGCGCATGGGCCTGGCCCGCAACGAAATACCGGAAGCCAACGCCTTGCACCGTGCCGCTGACAAACCAGCGCCGGGCTTTCTTCTTTCCCATATACGAGCTATTTTGCCGCAGGTACTTAAGTCAGATGAGAAACAGCTCCATGTAGACGTTTGCGCGTGCGAAGGGAGATGGTTGAATCCGCTCCGGCGGGATATAGCGGAACCCGACCGATTCGTAAAGATGGATCGCATTTGCCAGTGAGTGATTTGTTTCCAGATACAGCCGCGGGATTCGATGCGCGCGTGCATAGGCGATGGCATGCTCCATAAGTTGGCGACCGATTCCTTGTCCTCGCTCCTGCTCGGCGACAGCCATTTTGGACAATTCGAGGCTGCCGTCTTCCCGTACGCAAAGCGCGCAGCACCCAATCTGCTCGCCGTCGCGAAGCGCGATAAAGATCTGCCCGCCAGGAGAAAGAACATACCTGTGCGGATCATGTAACGTCTGCCGGTCCTTGTCCTCCAGGTGAAAATATTTTGAAATCCAGGCCTCATTCAGTGTCCGGAACGCTTCCTCATCGCCGGGCTGGAAGGAGCGAACGGTCACGGGAGGAGGCAGTTGCTTGCGCATAAAGATGGTTGCCTGCGGATTGTCATTGTAGCGTGCGCAACGTGCGTATCCATGGCGTTCGTAAAACGCAATGGCTTCGTAAAGATCGTCTTTGGTATCGAGGTAAAGCCACCGTGCGCCCTGGCTTGCTGCAAACTCCTCCAGGGTGCGAAGCAGTTGAGAAGCCAAGCCGCGGCCCCGATATGCCGGCCGCACATAGAGCCGTTTCATTTCACCTGCGCCGTCCACCGCCGGTAAAGGCCGATACAGAATGCAGCCGGCCGGAACCGTGCCGTGGTAGGCGACCCAGACGGCGCTTTGCGGATTGGAAAGGTATTCCAACAAAGCTTTCCGGTTGTCGCGCTCAACTACCTGGATGGCTTCGTAGTATTCCTCGATCAATGCGATGGCATCTTCCGGCCGTTGTGCGCTGGTCCGTTCCAATCGTAGTTGCTGGGATGGCTGTTCGCGAGATGAGTTGACCTCAGATCCGGCTGCCAATCTCGCGTCCTCGCTTCCCTGTTCATTCAAATCCATGCTCATTTGTACAGATGGAGCGAGGCGCCGCCAGGGTGCTTTGCCAAACTGGAAAGAGAATCATGGCTTTTCCAGTACAGCGGCCGCGCAGACTACGTTCCTCCGAACCGATCCGCCGGCTCGTGCGCGAGACACAACTCGCACCATCGCAATTTATTCTGCCCCTATTTGTTTGCCCAGGCGAGGGCGTCCGCAAGGAAATCGGCTCGATGCCGGGCAATGCGCAACTTTCGATCGACAATCTCGTTCGTGACTGCGAGGAGTGCAGATCGTTAGGGCTCGGCGGCGTCATCCTTTTCGGGATCCCCGAAGAAAAAGACGAGTTTGCCAGTGGAGCGTATGCGGCTGACGGAATTACCCAGCGTGCTGTCCGGGCTGTGAAGAAGGAAGTGCCGGACCTGCTGGTGATCACCGATGTTTGCAACTGCGAATACACGAGCCACGGGCATTGCGGTCTGGTGCAAGACGGCGACGTTCACAACGATGCCACTCTGGAGTGGCTGGCCAAGACGGCCGTCTCCCATGCCGAGGCAGGCGCCGATATTGTTGCTCCCAGCGACATGATGGACGGACGAGTAGATGCGATTCGGCAGGCTTTGGATGCCGCCGGGCGTATTGGAACTCCGATTTTGTCGTACGCCGCAAAGTATGCGTCGGTATTTTACGGACCGTTCCGCGAAGCGGCTGACTCCGCCCCCCAGTTCGGCGACCGGCGCACTTACCAGATGGATCCGGCCAATGGGCGTGAGGCGATGCGCGAAATTGCTCTGGATCTGGACGAGGGAGCCGACATGATTATGGTGAAGCCCGCCATGGCTTATCTGGACATCATCCGGCAAGCTCGGGACTCTTTCAATGTGCCGCTCGGGGCGTATCAGGTGAGCGGCGAGTTCAGCATGATCATGGCGGCCGCCAACAATGGATGGCTCGATTTGGACCGAACGATTATGGAATCCTTGACCGCTATCCGGCGCGCTGGAGCGGATTTTATTCTTACCTATTTCGCGAAACGAGCGACGCAGTTGCTGGCTTAGTCGGTCGGCAGTCTGCCTGACAAGTAGTAGCGAGCAGGAGGCGTGTGTCTTCCGCCCATTGTGATGCTCCGTACAACATGGAAAGCAACCGCTTGGCCCGGCTTTAATGTGCTTTGCAGCTTCGTCACGTCAGAGGGCGAGGTGACCGGCTGGCGGTCGATCGAGATGATCGCATCGCCTTCCTGGAGGCCAATATCGTCAGCGAACGAACCGGTGTCGACCGATACGACCTTTACGCCGACCTTCTCGTCAATGCCGAGATCCCCGCGTTCCTTGTCCGACAGGCGCGTGATCGTAACGCCGAACCTGCCCTGAGACGAACTTTGATTTTGCGGGGTGTCGGAAGGTTCAGGATGTGCCGCGGCAAATTCGGGCCGGTCCTTCCAAACCGAGGATCGTTCTTCGATGTTTACTTTGAAGTCCATCCGCTTGCCGTTCCGGTCCACAGTGAACAGGCCGGTAGATCCGATGGGCAGATCCGCCACTTTCGTGATGAGGTCCTCGCCGTCTTTCACGGGCCTGTCATTCAGAGCCAGGATGACGTCGTCGGCTTGGATGCCAGCTCTGGCCGCCGGCCCTCCCCGCGACACGGATTCCACCAGCACGCCGTGGCTCAAGCCAAACGCTTCCAAAGTGTCCGCCTGGCTGCCGCCCTTGCTCCATACGACGCCAATCGAGCCGCGGACAACCCTGCCCTGACGAATGATGTCGTTATACACGCGCACGGCCATGTTGGAAGGAAGTGCAAAGCCGATCCCTTCATAGGAGCCGCTGGTGGTCGCGATCATCGTATTGATGCCGATCACTTCGCCACGGATGTTCAGAAGCGGCCCGCCGCTGTTGCCTGGGTTGATAGCCGCATCGGTTTGCAGAAAGTGCTGAAAGGGTTGCGAAGTGGGCAGATCGCGTCCGGTGGCGCTCACGATGCCGGCCGTAACGGTTGCCTGGAGACCGAAAGGTGAACCGATTGCAACTGCCCAATCGCCCACCACTACGCTGTCGGAGTTGCCGATCTGGACCGGGTTCAGGGGATGCTTCGCGTCGATCTTGAGAACCGCCAGGTCAGTTTCGGAATCGTAGCCGATTACCTTGCCTCTGTACTCAACATCTTCGCCACTGAGCTTCACCTTGATGCGGTCTGCTTTCTCCACCACATGATGATTGGTGAGAATGTAGCCGTTCTTATCGACGATGAAACCGGTTCCCGACCCTTCCTTGCGGAACGAGCGGGGCTCCTGCTTCCCGAAAAAGCGCTTAAACAGGTCGGAAGGATCCTGGCTGTGGGGCCCTCCCTGATCTGCCGAATCCGGATTATCTTCCTCATCGGGCAGGTTCGGATTGGCCCGCTTTCCCGCCTTCGGAAGGTAATCGGATTCAATGTAGACCACGGAGGGTTCCAATCGCTTGGCGAGTTTTGTAAACTCGTTGGAAATGGGAACGGCTTGCGGGATCACCAGGGGAGTCGCGCCCGGCGCGCTGGATACGACCGTCTGTTTATCCGCCCTCACGCCGGTGTTCAACAACGTTCCTATAATGATTCCCAAAGCAAGGGTGAGAAACAGCAGCGTGACGCTGAGCAGTTTTTGCTGCTTCATCTTTTCGGCAAAGGGCATTACAGAAGCAAACCTTTAGGCGTAACTACAGTATAGAGAATTTCCCCCCGCCCGGATGGGTGTCTGTTAAGCTGGCTTCCCGTGGGGAGACGTTTTTTTTTGCTGCTGGTGGCCTTAGTGATCATAAAGGCCGTGTTTTTACTGGCTGATCCGACCCCCTCGTTTTACTTTGGCGACTCCGGCGCCTACCTGACTACAGCGGTCGGTAAGTGGATTCCGCCCAACCACAGTTTCGTCTATGGACTACTTCTGCGCCCGCTTGCCGTCTGGCCGAGGTCTTTGGAGCCGGTCGTCGTATTTCAAGCCGGGTTGTCGGCGATTGCCAGCTGGGCCGTTGCGCTTTGTCTTGTGCGCTATCTGGGTGTCCGGTTTCCGGTCGGAGCGGCTGCGAGTCTGCTGTGTGCAGTTGAACCGCTACAGCTCATGTCGGAGCGCTACATACTGCCCGAGACGGTCGGCACCTTTCTCTTCACGATGGTGATGCTTTCCGCATTCAATTACCTGAAGACCGGAAGCTTGTCCCTGCTTGTCTTCATTCAGATACTCTCGGTTGTCCTTGTCAGCATCGAGATTGGCTATCTCCCGATCGTGTTAGCCAATGCTATTCTTCTGCCGTTGCTTTCCAGGCGAGGTGTTAGATTCTGGAAATCCACATCACGGAGGGCGCGGACTGGCTGGGGGCGAGTGAACTGGCCGAACGGGCTTCGGTTCGTGGTGTTGCCCTTGGTGGTATCGGTCGTTTTCAGTCAGGCGCTTCTCATCGCCTACCGGAGCTTGCATGGCAGCCTGCTGGAACGGCCGCCAGCTTACGTTTATCAAGATGGATTCTCCATGGCTGGCGTACTGGCCCCCCTCATAAAGCCTGTGGACTTTCCGGTCCCCGGAAAACGAGCCGATGTCTTCTCGGCTCTGCGCTATCCGTTGAGCGATCCGAGAAACCGGTCCGCGCAGCGTTGGATGCAGGGAGGATTATGCCAGGCGATTCAGCAAAGTACCGGAAATAACGAGCTGGAAGCCAACAGGCTGGCGAAGGAAACGGCTATTCATGCCGCCAGGCGTGACCCGGGGGGCGTGCTCCGGCTGGCGGCTTTCACGTTCGGCGAGTACTTCCAATGGAGCGTATTGGAAAATTCGTTGAAAGTGGACGAAGGGCAGTATGTGCATTCACTGCCGCGCGAAGCGCAGATGCTGAAGACGGTATTTGGAATCGACGTGGAACAGCGAACCTTTGATTCCCTGACCAAGCGGTGGCAACGCGCGTCGGTTCCCTGGTGTTGGCTTATCTTGCTGATGCCATTTGCCTTTTTGATCTGGGTCGCTTTCCATTGGAACCGGGCCACGAGTTCCTGGGCTCTGTGCCTATGGGTTTCGTTCATTCTGCTCGCTGAGGCCATTATTGCGGTGGACAATCCAACCTCGCACAATTTGAACGCGCTGGCATGGCTGACGTTCCTGACCGGGGGCATCGTTTTAGACGGAATCCTCGTACGAACTCGCAAGCGGAGATACCAGGTGTTGAAGGCTGACAAGGTGTAAGCCCATATGGCAAAAAGGAGCTGAACCGTTGTCGCCCTTGCGGAGGATGGAAAGCTTTCGCCCGGCGGAGCAATGCGGCCGATTTCGCTATTGCCTAGGTCCTGGCAAAAAAAAGCCGTTCAGGTTCACCCCGAACGGCTTTTTGCAAGAGCAGCGACTAGTAGCGGTAGTGCTCGGACTTGTAAGGGCCTTCGACCGGAACACCCAGATACTCCGCCTGTTTGGGCGTGAGTGTGGTCAGTTTAACGCCGATCTTCTCCAGATGCAGCCGGGCAACTTCCTCATCCAGTTTCTTCGGCAGAACATAAACACCAATCGTATAGATGTCGCGATTCTTCCAGAGATCAATCTGAGCCAGCGTCTGGTTCGAGAAACTGTTGCTCATCACGAAGCTGGGGTGGCCCGTCGCACAGCCGAGGTTGACGAGGCGTCCTTCGGCCAGAAGGAAGATGCTGTTGCCTTCGGGGAACGTATACATATCCACCTGCGGCTTGATGTTGGTCCGCTTTACGCCTTCGGCTTCATTCAGACGATCCACCTGAATCTCGTTATCGAAGTGACCGATGTTGCACACGATCGCCTGGTCCTTCATGAAGCGCATGTGCTCCAGCGTGATGATGTCCAAATTTCCCGTAGTGGTGACGTAGATATCGCCACGGCCGAGTGTTTCCTCAAGGGTGGTGACCTCGTACCCTTCCATGGCTGCCTGAAGCGCGTTGATGGGATCGATTTCCGTGACGATCACCCGCGCACCCATGCCGCGCAGAGACTGAGCCGAGCCCTTTCCCACGTCGCCGTAACCGCAAATTACGGCAATCTTGCCGGCCAGCATCACGTCGGTGGCCCGCTTGATACCATCGGCCAGCGATTCGCGGCAGCCGTAAAGGTTGTCGAACTTCGATTTCGTAACCGAATCGTTCACATTAATGGCCGGCACCAACAGCTTGCCAGTTTCCTGCATCTTGTAGAGCCGGTGAACGCCGGTCGTGGTCTCTTCCGAGACGCCGCGCCATTCCCTGGCGACCTTGTGCCAATGCTGCGGATCTTCGGCGTGAACTTTCTTTAGAAGATCCTTGATTACTTTCTCTTCCTGGCTGGAGGACGGCGTGTTTACCCAGTCGCTACCCTCTTCGAGTTCGTGGCCCTTGTGGATCAGCAACGTAACGTCGCCGCCATCGTCCACGACCAGCTGCGGTCCGGTTCCGCCACGGTGGCTCAGCGCTTGATACGTACACCACCAGTACTCTTCCAGTGTTTCGCCTTTCCAGGCAAATACGGGAACTCCGGCCGCGGCAATAGCGGCTGCCGCGTGATCCTGGGTGGAGAAGATGTTGCAGCTTGCCCAACGCACTTCTGCGCCGAGCTCGACCAGCGTCTCAATCAGGACGGCGGTCTGAATGGTCATGTGCAGCGATCCAGTAATCCGCACGCCGTTCAACGGTTTCTCCGAGGCGTATTTCCGGCGAATCGCCATTAGCCCCGGCATCTCTTGTTCAGCGACGGTAATTTCTTTGCGGCCCCAATCGGCCAGGCCTAAGTCGGCCACCTTGAATTCGGCAGCAGTGCGGTTGAGAGTTGCTGTACCCATTTAAAACCTCTAAAACATTATATCTAAAAATCTTGATATGTTGATGAATAATGCAATCGCTTCTGAAATCGTTACGGCTCCTGGCAGATCCCAGCCGGGTCCGGCTTCTTCTGTTACTGGAGCGCGAGGAGTTGTCGGTTGCCGAGTTGCAGGATATCCTCAGCAAGGGACAGAGCCAAATCTCCACACATCTTGCGCAGCTGAAGCAAGCCGGCCTGGTCCAGGACAGGCGCAATGGCAAGAATATTCTGTACCGTCTGAAGCAAGGAAAGGGCGGCGAGGGGGACGCACTCGCTCCTCTGCTGGAACTCCTCCATAAGACCGCCGGCGAGATCCCTGAAATTGAGCAGGATGAACAGGCTGTCGCTTTGATTCTCAAGAAGCGCCAGGACAAAATGCAGAGTTACTTCGATGGATTGGCCGGAAAGTTCGGGCGTGAATACCTTCCGGGGCGCTCCTGGAAGGGGTTGGCCGAAGCGCTGCTTATGCTGATGCCGCCGTTGGTGATTGCGGACCTGGGAGCCGGCGAAGGGACGTTTTCTCAGCTTCTCGCCCGACGGGCGAAGCATGTGATTGCGGTGGACCGGTCCGAAAAAATGGTCGAGTTTGGCGCAAGTCTGGCAGAAAAACACGACGTGGAAAATCTCGAGTACCGCCAGGGCGACATGGAGGAGCTGCCAATCTCCGATGGCGAAGTGGATTTGACTTTCTTCAGCCAGTCGCTCCACCACGCACAGCACCCCGAGAGGGCCGTCGCCGAGGCTTGGCGGATCTTGAAGCCAGGCGGACGAATCGCCGTTCTCGACCTCGTGCGCCACCAGTTTGAAGAGGCGCGTGAGCTATATGCGGATCTCTGGTTGGGTTTCAGTGAACTGGAGTTGCAGAACTTTTTAGCGAAGGCGGGCTTTCGCAACGTTCACACTGCGGTAGTGCACCGCGAACCGGAGTCTCCTCACTTTGAAACACTGCTGGCGGTGGGCGATAAGGCCTGACGGGCGGAGGCATCCACATTGTTCAAGGCAGCATATCCCAGTCCAAGCACGCTGACGAACATCATCAACACTTCGCTGTCGCCGAGATTAAACTCAAAAATTCCACCCACCAGAATTCCGATAACCACGGCGATTGTGCCGTGCAGAACAAAGAGCTCTTGTGACCGCACCCGCCCGGTGCGCGCAATTCCGCGTGCGCAGTCCCAGATAGTCAAACCGACCAGCCAGAGCATGAACAGTAAGGCCGGAATGCCGCGCTCTGCTGCGTATTGGATGTAGATGTTGTGCAGATGACCGTAGTAGCCCACGGGGAGCGGACGGCGAATCGTGGCGGGCACGTAGGAATCGAACTGACGGCGAATTTGTTCGGGGCCGATGCCGAACCATGGATGCGCCTTCGTCATCTCCACCCCGGTCCAGAAGGTCACATAGCGATGGCGGTTCGAGTCTGTGTCGCCGTGCGGCTGAAAAATGGAATTGAAACGGTCACGCGTTGCTGGCGGAGACAGCAGATAGGCAAGCGCCACCACGACGGGAACCACAACCATCATCTTCGGACGCCAGAACCAAACCAGATATAACGAGGCGGCAATCGTGGCTAACCAGATGCTTCGTGTCCAGCCGAATAAGATCGCGAGCGACAAGATCACGATGCTGAAGTAAGTCCACCGGGGCATTCTGCGATCGGAGAAAAAGAGCTGGGCGAGCAGTAATGACAGTACGCTTAGCTGGAGGGCTCCGAACGTCATCCAATGGCTTTCGAATCCCGTGATTCTCCGCGCCAGATAAGAAACGTAAAAGTCGGCGCCGGTGTGTTTTGCGTACTCATATTTCTGAACAAACTGGACAAGGCCCCAAGTGCCCGATACAGCGGCCGCCGCCGCCCATGCCGCAACCAGATAATAGACCTTTTGAAACTGCTTTGAAAACACTCCGTAGATCAGCGGGATAAAAAGGAAAACGAAGAACTTCCGAATTTGCGCGCGGCCGCCCCAGGGATCGGGCGAGAGCACGTCCGCGAGAACCGTCCAAATGAAAAACAGAAGTAATGGAATCCAGATGCGAGGGAAGGGAAGACGCCGCTTGAAAACAAGTAGCAGCAAGACGCCAAGCCCCAGAATGACCTGGCTCGCCGCGATAGAAACGTGTATCAATCCCGCCGCGATCACCGCAACAGCCAATAAAATGCGGTCTTGCGTGGCCTCCCTCAGCTGCATGAAGGCACCAGTATGACAGAATGAAGAGCGACGGCCCCGAAATGCAGGTTTACTTGCTTCGTCACGGAATCGCGGAAGATGGACGGGACGGGGTGAGCGATGCCGCCCGTGGCCTCACATCCGAGGGTCGGAAGAAGCTCCAGCAAGTACTACAGGCGGCGGCCAAGACAGATGTTAAACCATCGCTGATCGTGACCAGCCCGTTGAAGCGGGCCGTTCAAACAGCTGAAATCGCCAAGAGAATCCTAGGCTATAAACACAACTTGCTGCAGAGCCAGGTACTGGTTCCCGGCTCCACGCCGGAGCAGGCCTGGACAGAGATTCGTGCTCATGGCGACGAGCCCGCATTGTTGCTGGTGGGTCACAATCCGCTGTTCAGCGATCTGGCCCGCTTCTTGCTAAACAGTCCTCATCTGGGAATCGACTTCAAAAAAGGTGCGCTGATGCGCGTGGATATCGAGCGGCTCTCCTCGCAGCCGGCGGGCGTTTTGCGTTGGTACTTGACGGCCAAGATGGCGGCATCCCAGACATAGGCGTGACCCGCCGACCGATAACCGGAACGAGGCCGAATTAACTTACCGTCTATCATGTAGATTGGTCTTTTGATGGCGTTTTCTAAAGCGCGCATTTCACTTTTTTGCGCGTGTGCTTTTTTTACTTTATTTGTGGGCTTCCCCAGTCTGGTTAGTGCACAATCCGCTCCTGGACAACCCGCGCCACAGACGAGCGCCCCTTCCCGCGACTCGTCCTCTCCGCCGCCTCCCCGGCCGCCTGGCGCGGGACAGTTCCCCATGAACTCGTCAAACGGTCCGGTGGATTTTGAATCCCGTGGAATGCATTATGAGGCGCTTACGCGGAACGGGATCACGGTCATGTTCGCCCCGCTTCCGCCGCACGTCAAGAACTACAATATCGTCCAAGTTACGGTAACCAACGGATCGCCTGTTTCCTGGACCGTGCGGCCCAGTGACTTCTCCTTTACGCGCCAGGACGGGACGAGGCTGTCCACCGTATCTGCCGACGAAGTTGTGGCATCACTTCTCGCCAGGGCAAGCCGCAATGATGTAATCAAGCTTCAGGTGCTTTACGAGGACAGCATTTACTCGCTTTCCAACTACCGGGCAACGAATGGGTACGAGCAAAGACGGGAAGCCGCTATGGCACAGTTCGTAAATAAAAGCTTCGCGGCAGCCGCCGCGGCCTCGGCCATCACGATGATACCGGTGAAGCTGAAGCCCGGCGACAGCACGGACGGAGCTGTTTTTTTTGAGAACCGGACCAAGGAAAAAAGTCTGGGACGGGGATTGCTGACTGCACACACGTGTGGTGAGGTCTTCTCGTTTGAAGTTTTTGCGGAGTCGAAAACACGCTAGTGTCTGTATTGCCTGAATCACTCGCCCTATCTGGCCACATTGATCTCCACTCGCACACCAACGAGTCGGACGGAACCTTGTCGCCTCTTGAACTGGTTGATTTGGCCAGCCGTATCGGGCTGGACGCGATCGCGATCACCGATCACGATACGTTTGCTGGCTATGAGAAGGCGCTCCCCTTCGCTCGCGACGCAAAGCTCGACCTGCTTCGCGGCATCGAGTTGAATTCGCGGCTTGTCTTGCCGGAAAGCGAAGGGCATCGTTACGTTCATCTTCTTGCGTACTTCGTGAGTGGCGAACCATCCGAGGGCTTCCGAAAATGGCTGCAAGAGGCTCAGCAAGACCGGCGCGAGCGTAACCGCAAGCTCGTGACCTCCCTGACCGATCGTGGAATCGACATCACATTGGAAGAGGTGGAGGCACGTGGAAAGACGTTGGCCGCTCGTCCCCACTTTGCTCGGATCCTTGTCGAAAAGGGCTATGCGGAAAGCATTCAGGACGCCTTCGACAGGTACCTGGGCGAAAGCGCTCCCACCTATGTTGAGCGCGAAAGCGAATCCACCGAAGACACGATAGCCATGGTGCGCTCGGGCGGCGGAGTTCCTGTTGTGGCGCATCCAGTCCGGATTTCGCTTCCGAGCGATCTTGAACGGCGCATGCTCGTGCAGTGGAAAGAAGCCGGTCTGCTGGGCCTGGAAGTGTTCCATTCGGAACACTCGCCAAAGCTGCAGGCTTATTATCATGAGCTGGCCGAGGAGTTGGAACTGCTTCCGACCGGCGGCTCTGATTTTCATGGCGCAGTCAAGCCGAATGTACACCTGGGCACGGGAGCCCACAGCAATATCCGCGTTCCCCGGGCATTCCTGGACCGCTTGCGCCAGCACGCGGCCTAACTCGAGCGATCAACTTGCTCTTGAACAGGAGGAAGAAATGGGCAGTCCTTCGTACAATAGGGCGTGCCGGTAGTGCTTCCTCCGCTGCGGTTGAATCTGGAGTTCTTGCCCTCGCCTGATCCGTCCCGGCCGGGACTGCTGATTCGTGACCCTTACCAATACTCTTCACAGACGCTGCTGATTCCCCCTCTTCTGATCCGGGCGCTCCCATTTCTGGATGGCTCCCGCTCCTTTCTAGACCTTCAAAGCGAATTGACCTCGTTGGTGGGCCCTCTCCAAAGTGCCAAGGTGGCGCAAGACCTTTGTGGAGCTTTGGACGAAGCAGGCTTTCTGGAAAACGCCACGTATCACGCCATGAAAGCGCACAGGGAATCAGAGTTCGTTGCGCGCCCGAAGCGGGAAGCGGCGTTTGCGGGGTCGGCCTATCCGGCGAACAAGACCGCATTGGCGGGTCTGCTCGCATTGCGGGTGGGCCAGGCGCAGGGGTCGTCGAAAACAAGGGCAATTGCCGCGCCCCATGCTAGCCCGGATGGCGGCTGGGAGACTTACCGCGCTGGGTATCAGGCGTTGCCGCCCCCGGAAAACATGGATGGCCGAACGATTGTCGTTTTGGGAACTTCGCACTACGGACAGCCGGAATGTTTCGGGCTCACGCGCAAGCCGTTTGTCACACCACTAGGCGAGGCCGGGACGGATCTGCGCCTTGTAAATGAGTTGGCGTCGGCCGCGCCCGGAGCCGTTCGCATGGAGGATTATTGTCATGCGATGGAGCACTCTATTGAGCTGCAGATTATCTTTCTTCAGCATCTATATGGCGCTAACGTAACGATTTTGCCCATCTTATGTGGGCCGTTCGCAAAGAGCCTTTACGAAGGCGGTCTGCCGGAGGACGACGAGCACGTCGATCGTTTCTTCCACGCCCTGGGAAATCTGTCTGCGCGCGAAGGCAGAAAGCTGTTGTGGGTGCTTGGCGTGGACATGGCTCACATGGGCAACCGTTATGGTGATCGGACTCCTGCCACCGCCAAACGGGGAGAGATGCTGGACGTGAAGCAGCGCGACCTTCAGCGCATCGGTGAGTTAACGGCGGGAGACCGTTCCTCTTACTGGGGTCTCGTGCAAGAAAACCAGGACGACCTGAAGTGGTGCGGCTCCGCGCCCTTATACACCTTCCTCAAGGTCCTGCCCGAGGCGCGTGGAGAACTGCTCCATTACGATCAGTGGCAGATCGATGCAGGAAGCGTTGTCTCGTTTGCCGCGCTGCGATTTGAATAACAGAGGCTGACGATCGATCCTATTGCTGAGCTCCGCCGCCTGCCCAGTAACCGGGACGAGCCGTGATCTGTAGCTGTGGTTTGTCTACCTCGACGCGGATCGTATGGAACCCGGGTTCTCGGGAGTCGTTCGGCGTATACGTGAGCAGATACTGGCTGTTAATATCTTTTCCAATATCCGTCAGAGCCGCCTCGAGTCCGTCGAGCTTCGCGAACTCATACACTTTGGCCCTTGGCCCACGCGTGAAAACCGACAACGCATCAGCCGGCGTTTTCTTGAACAAATCCTTGATGGAATGGTAAATAGGACTAGCTAAATTCAGCACGTTTCCGTCTTGCTGTTGAACGACCGAGGTGCCCGTCATGGCACCATTCCCGCGCAAGTTCGGAATTGCGGAGGCAGGCTGGCCGCCATACTCAGGCCGCGGATAGTCCATCTGCTTATTGAAATAAAGCAGGAACTTGGAAATGTTCACGCAGTACACCAGCACGTTGTCGAACTGCATTCTGTGGACAGCTTCTTGAAGGTTGATATCGCTCCCTTTATCCACGTCGCGGCTCAGCAGAATGATGACGCGCCGCCGTGCGTTCTGGCGGTCATGATCGCGCAGCATGGTGTCGGCTTTCATCACCGCATTGATCAGTGCGGCCGTGCTCGATCCCGCTGTCAACTTCTGCATTGCATCGTCGAGGCGTGCCGGATCACTGGTGAAATCCTGTAGTACCTGCATCCGGTGATCAAACGCCAATATAGCCAGATCGCCGTCCTGCCCCGTTACCAGGCCTTGCAACAGCACGCCGGCTTTCCTCAATTTCGGTATTGCCGGGGCGACTTCAGAGTTTGCTTGTACAACGAGGACCGCCGACACTGGCTGGTCCGTCAGGTCAGACTCAATTTTCTGCAGTTTGTCGTTGTCGAAAAGCTGAAAATTACCAGCCTTTAGACCATTAACGTAATTCCCGTTATCGGTGACGGTGGTCGGAACATACACTAATCTCCGGTTGATAACAAACGTCGGCGACGTGTCAGCAGCATCGCTCGCCGGTGGAATTTTCGGCTTCGGAGGAAGCGGATTCTCCACTTTGCTGGGTTTGGCTGGGGGCGGACCAAGTTGTCCAGGGGCCGCCGGTTCCGGAGGTAGTTGACCGGGTGGCAACGTCTGCCCGAAAATCGCCGCGGCTACACAGATTAGCAGCCCGGCCGTTCTCAAACTCGCGGGTAAGTTAACGGGGTCTGTTTTCAGCCGGCTTCTCATGTTCGTATGATGTTTCACGTAAATCCAGGGTTTCCGTTGTCGTTCTCAGTTTCGCATCTGACGCGTGCCCGGTAATTCCAGCCAATAAGTCGATAATATGAGGTACTAAATCCACGATACTTTCCAGAGAAAAAAGCGCCCCTTTCAGTGAACCCGGCAAATTCACAATCAGCGTGTTCTTCCGGCTCCCGGCGACCGCTCTGGAGAGAGCAGAGTATCTGGTCTGCTCCAATCCTTTGGCCCGCATCAGCTCAGGCAATCCGGGTATCTCGCGCTCCAGCACGCTGCGGGTGGCCTCTGGCGTAACGTCGCGAGGAGCAACACCCGTTCCTCCCGTTGTCAGGATCAATATTGCCGCCCCGCTATCGGACCACTCTCGCAGAGGGTTCGCAATCTCATTCACTTCATCGGGGACTGTGGCCGTCTTCACAACCAGCCATCCCATCTCTTCGCACCGTCTTCGCACAGCCGGGCCAGAGGCGTCCTGCCGCGTTCCGGAGACTGCTGAATCGCTTACCGTCAGCACTGCGACGCGAATCGGATCCCGTCCACTCATTGTGCGGAATCTTTCCTTCGGTATGTGCCCGACTTCCCGCCGGTCTTTTCCAGCAGGTAGATTTCCCGAATCTCAATTGCCTTGTCGAGCGCCTTCGTCATGTCGTAAATCGTGAGGGCCGCGATGGACGCAGCCGTCATCGCCTCCATTTCGACGCCGGTTTGTGCCGTTGTCGATGCGGTCGCAATAATCGAGATCCCCTGGGATTCCAGCTCGAATTCGACTGCCACATGCGATAAAGGCAACGAATGGCATAGCGGAATCAATTCCGCGCACTTCTTTGCTGCCAGGATTCCTGCAATGCGAGCCACCTCTAAGGGATCGCCCTTTGCGTTTTGGGGAAGTGCTTCGATCACCTCCGGCGACATGGAAACGTAGGCATGCGCCGTAGCCGTCCGTCCGGTCACTTCCTTACGGCTTACGTCCACCATGGAAACTTTTCCGGCCTGGTCGTAGTGCGATAACTGCTTCTTCAAAGTTTCTCCATTACGCGAATCTCATCGCCTGCTTCCCATGTCAGACGATCGTGATCGGCTATCAGGAACACATTTGCTTTCGCCAGAGCGGGAACATCGCTCGATCCCTGCCAGGGAATGTGCCGGAGGTGCTCCCCATCTTCGGCGAGACGCGCGGGAAGGAATCGTGTCAAGCCGCCCTTATGCCGGAAAGGAGCTTCAAAGCGCGCGTTTAGGAACGGTTGCAAAGGCGCGCTTTGTCCGGCCAGCAACTCCAAAGCAGGGCGCGCAAAAAGCTGAAATGTGATCAATGTCGAGCCGGGATTCCCGGGCAGTCCGAACACCGGCTTGCCGCCAGACACACCGAATGCAGTGGGTTGCCCCGGTTGTATCCTTACGCGCTCAAACTTGAATTCAGTTCCAAAGTCGCTTAATGTAGGCTTTACCAAATCGTACTTGCCAGCCGATACGCCGCCCGTGGATATAAGGCAGTCGTACTGCAAACCCCGCTCAATCAGGGAATGCAAGGCTTCCTTCGTGTCCCGCGCGACGGGCAGAACCGTCGGCTTAGCGCCAGAAGCACGAACCAGCGCGGCCAGCATGTAGGAGTTTGAGTTACGAATCTGATGAGCTAGCGGCTTTTCCGAAACTTCCACAATTTCGTCGCCAGTTGCCAGGATGGCAACCGAAGGCTGCCGGAATACCGGCACTTCCGCTTTCCCGGCCATCGCCAGCGTAGCAATGTGACTGGCATCCAGAAGAGTTCCTTTAGAGATCAGCACCGAGTTGATAGAGGCCTCGGCGCCACGCCGGTTCACAAACTGCTCTGGCTCGACCGCGCGATCAATCACCACCAGCGGCGAGCCGTCTGGACCCTGAGATCGTGTCACGTGCTCCACCATCACGACCGCATCGGCTCCCTCTGGCACTGGTGCTCCGGTCATGATCTCCAGTGCTTCACCGTTTCTTAACTCCGCCTGCTCCCCTTCTCCGGCGCGCACCTCTCCACGAATGAGTAGTGTGCCCGGCAAATCGCTCGACTTCACGGCAAAGCCGTCCCGCAAGGAGCGCCGTAGGGCAGGGTAGTCCCGGTCTGCCAAAAGATCTTCCGCAAGCACTCGTCGGTGTGCGTCGGGAAGGCTCACCAGCTCGACTTCGCGGCGCGGAGATAGCAGCCGCACGGCATTGATGACCATCTCTCTTGCCTGCTCGAAAGGCAATGCTTGTACGAAATCGGTGGTGATGGTCGGCACGCTTGGATTGTACAATCTCCTCAACAGTGGAGACGCCATTTATGTTTCGTAGCTTCGTTTTGTTTTCTTCCTTGTTCCTCAGCTACGGATTGATATCCGCGGATCAATCGAAAGTAGAGGTCCGCGCCGAACGGCTATCTACGCAGCCCGTTCTCAGTCCAGCGACGCAAAGCTCCGCTCAAAGCTGGTATAGCCTGGGAATCTTCAACCCGACCGCTACAAAGCGGAACGGGAAGACAATCCTGCTCTTTCGGGCCCAGGACGACAAGCACACCTCGCGAATCGGCTACGCCGAGAGCACCGACGGTCTGCACTTTGCTGTCAGACCCGATCCCATACTCTCTCCCGAGACCGACTATGAAAAGGGAGGGGGTTTGGAAGACCCGCGCGTTGTGGGAATCGGTGGCACTTATTACCTCACTTACACTGGCTACAATCTTCACGATGCCCAGCTCTGCCTGGCTACTTCGGCCGACCTGATTCATTGGAAACGCGTTGGAGTGATCCTTCCTGCCTACAAAGGTACGTGGAATGAGAAATGGACCAAGTCCGGCGCAATCATTCCCACCAAAATCAATGGAAAGTGGTGGATGTACTATTTGGGAACTCGTAAAGACCCGGAAGGCAAGGAGCGCGACTATATGGGCTTGGCTTCGTCAATCGATCTACTGCATTGGCGCGATGCTACCAGGGAGCCGGTTCTTACGCAGCGTCCCAGTGCTTTCGATTCTCGCGTGATGGAGCCTGGGCCAGCGCCCATTTTGACGGATAGGGGAATCCTTCTGCTTTATAACGGAGCGGATGATCACCTGGTCTACGGTCCGGGCTGGGTGCTCTTCGACCGTAGTGACCCGAGCCGCGTTCTCGCTCGAGCGGACCATCCATTCGTGCTTCCAAAATTTCCGTGGGAAAAAACCGGCAACGTGCCGAATGTCATTTTTCTGGAAGGCGTTGTGCGCAACGGTTCCACTCTCAATCTCACCGGCTATTATGGTGCCGCCGACAAATACGTCGGAGCTCTCAGCCTCAAGATCTCAGTTCCCTAACCGGCAAATTACCGATCCCGGAAATACCTCCAGAACACCATGACCACGGCCAGAGCCGGCAGCGCCAGGAAGAACCCGATCGGTCCCAAAAGAAAACTGCTCGCAATCGCAACTGCAAAGACGAGCAGCGGCCTCAGCCCGAGCGGCTTGCTCAATAGCCTCGGCGTAATCACGAAGCCTTCCAGTACCGAGACGGCCAGCCAAACTCCGAACATAATCGCAAATTGCGTCAGACTTCGGTTCCCCAAAAGATCGGCGACCAGCGCAAGTATCAGCGGAACAAATCCGCCCAGGTGCGGTATGACGCTCGCTAAGCCGCCAGCTACGGCAATGGCCGGCCACCACGGTACATCAGCAATGGCAAAGCCGATTCCGTAAAGAACCGTCAGAATGACCGCGATCAAGACCTGAGCGCGAACGTAAAGCCCCAGGACCCGCACCGATTCCCGCAACGGCGAACCATTCTCGCGGGGCCTCAAGGAATGAGCCATAGTTTGAGATTAATCCGGACGGAAACGGAGGCCCAAAACATCACGCGGGAAAGCCTGCCACAGGCAGGACGTCCGGTCCGTGCTACCGGACTACTCGAACGAAACTAGATAAAATCGAGAGCGGTGTCGTAATGAAACGCATTTGCGGACGAGCGGTTTGCGTGTTCGCGGTCTTCACGGCTCTGGTTAGCGCACAATCGCTGTTAAGCGGCGATATGGCGGCAAAGGTGGATCGTGCTCTGGCGCAAGGCATCAGAGGCGATGTGCTGAAATGCTCGGTTAAGCCCATCCGTCCTTTTCTCGATTTCGCCTTTCGCTTCAATGCCGGTTTTGTCGCGAGCTGCCCGGTTAAAGAATTTGGCGGGCAGGAAAGCAGCCTGATCGCTTATCTACGAATTACGCCCCAAGGCAGGCCGCCCGTAGTGTTAGCGCAAGGGTATCGCCTCCCCGCCATTCCCCCGCCATTGGCCAAGCACATGGAAGTAAAACGCCTGAAGACCGAATTTGAAACCAGCGGCGCATTTGTTTTGGGTGAGGGGCAATTCACCGTCGACCTGCTGCTTGTAGACAATCGCAGTCGCATTTACCAAAAGCAGTGGGCTATGGAGGCAAGGCGTACCCGTAGTGAAAGGAGCGTGCCCCTGGCAGTGCCCGCCAATACCGCCGCTGCATTTCCGGTAAGCTCCTGGAGCGGCAAACCGGGCGGAAGCCACGCTTCCGGCTCACGGCTGACGATCCTGCTGGATGCCGCGCCCATCAATCCTTACGCGATAAAGCTTCGTGCCTGGGACCGCTCCTTTCTTCTAGGCGCGTTGTCCTCGCTGCTGCGCGAGACGCCGGCCGAGGACGTGCGCTTGATCGCATTCAATCTTGATCAGCAGCGCGAAATCTTTCACCAGGATCACTTCAACGCCGACGGTTTTGCCAAACTCTCTCGTACTTTGGAAAATCTGGAACTGGGAACCGTGTCTTACAAAGCCCTGCAAAAGGGCGGTTGGGCCGAACTGCTGGCGCGCCTTGTGAACCAGGAGATATCACGGCCCGACCCGTCCGGGAGCGTAGTCTTCCTTGGGCCGAGCACTCGCACCATCGATAAAATTCCGCCAACGATGCTTCTGCCTCGGAAAAGCGATTCGCCTCAGTTTTTCTACCTGGAGTACTTTCCTGTTTGGCGGGGCGGCAGCGAGTTTCCCGATGCGATCCATCATGCGACTAATGCCTGCAAGGGGACCGTTTTGAAGATCCATTCCCCCGGAGAATTTGCAGAAGCTATGCGAAAGGTGAACGAGCGCATGCAGGTGTCCGCGACGGAGACGGAGCCACTCCAAAGCTGGCAGCTCGTAAACAACCGCGTGAATTTTGGCCCCAAGCCATAGTCACTTTGTTGGCGAAAGGCTTTGCTTAGGGACCGGACTCGTGCCACACTCGACATTTGGTCCCTCGCGGTTCAATCTTGCAATTTGAAAGTTTCCTCTGTTGATGACCAAACTCTTCGCAGCCGCAATATTTCTCCTACTGCTGGCCTTTTCATCGTTTGCAAACGCCCAGCAAAAGTCCCCGCCACAGCCGCAAGTGCAGAAGACTACGCCCGCACAGCCTTCCACGCCACCGCACCCTACGGAACAGCCGCCGCAGCGCACGCCGGAGAATCCTCCGGAGCCGGTTCGTACTCCCCGTGCAGCAGCTACGGGCGAGCAAGAACAGCAGACCTCCAGGGATATGCACTTCGACATGGCCGAAACAGCGCCGGTCATTACGCACCATCAAATCACTGTTAACGGACGTGTCCTGCACTATTCGGCCACTGCGGGCCGGCTACCGGTCAACAACGATTCCGGCAACACCGAAGCTTTGATGTTCTACGTTGCCTACACACTCGACAACGCCGATGCCGATCAGCGCCCCTTGACCTTCGCGTTCAACGGCGGCCCTGGCGCGGCGTCGTTCTGGCTTCACATGGGTGCTCTGGGGCCCCGCAAGGTGGTCATGGGAAAGGAAGGCTTCCTGCCCCCGGCTCCTTACCGCTTCGCGGATAATGCCAGCACCCTGCTGGACAAAACCGATCTGGTGCTGGTGGATGCCATCGGCACCGGTTATAGCCGTCCGTCGAACATGACGACCGCAAAAAAGTTCTGGAGCGTGAAGGGCGACATCGCCTCGTTCGGAGAGTTTATCCGCTTGTACATCACGCGCAACGAGCGCTGGTCCTCGCCTCTCTACCTGTTTGGAGAAAGCTACGGTACGACTCGGTCGGCGGGCGTTTCTGGTTATCTCTCCAGTCGTGGCATCAACTTCAATGGGATCGTTCTGCTTTCCACCGTTCTGAACTTTGAGACGTTGGAGTTTACTAAGACGAACGATATTCCCTATCCGCTGATTCTCCCTTCCTACATGATGATCGCCGCCTATCATCACAAGCTTGCGCCGGAGTTGAGTCGCGACCTGGAGAAGTCACGCGCGGAAGTGGAGCATTGGGCCTCCAACGAGTACTCACGTGCACTGGCTAAAGGCGACGCATTGACCTCGCAGGAGCGTCAGGCCGTTGTCGATCAGCTGGCCCGCTACACAGGGCTCAGCAAAGAAATCATCGACCAGGCCAACCTACGTATCGATGTGGCGACCTTCACTCACTATCTCTTGGCTGACCAAAAACTACGGGTGGGACGCCTCGACGGCCGCTACGCCGATCCCGATCCCGACGGATTCATGCAAACGCACTTCTTCGACCCCACCAGCGCCGAAACGGAAGCCCCTTTCACCTCCGCGTTTTATCAATATGTGCGCCGGGAGCTGGAATACAAGACCGATATGCCTTACTACACCAGCGCTCGTGATGGTTTTGGCCCGGCATTCGATTGGAACTGGGGCTCTGCCGCGGAAGGCTTCCCCGATACGGCCAGTGCGCTACGGCAGGCCATCGTGAAGAACCCTTACTTGAAGGTTCGGGTGCTTGAAGGTTATTACGATCTCGCTACGCCTTACTATGCGGCAAACTACACCATGGATCATCTGGATCTACCGCCGCGCTATCGCAACAACATCTCCTACGCCAGCTTCGACTCTGGCCACATGGTCTACCTGAACCCCGAATCGCTGGTCAAAATGAAAAAAGACGTGGCATCATTCATCGACGGAACTTCCTCACGCTGACGCAAGTTCCGCATCATCGGTACGGCGGGCGTCCCATGTGCCTATGCCAGTGGCAAGTCTAGCGTCATCCGGACCGAGCGATCCGCATGCGCAGCCGCATCAACGGCCCGAAACCCAGCTGAACCATAATCCGCAGCTTCAGATGCCAGCGTTGAGTTCGAAATGCTTTTGTGTTTGTAAAATAGTCGTCCTGCGCTCCGGCTTTACGCGCACACAACACTGCTGCCCGGTCAAATTGCGCCAGCTGACGATATTTGACCGGACCAGGAAGATGAAGCTGGTCGGGATGCGTGGCCTCCCAAAGCGCTAAAGCCTCACCAGGGTCGTTGATGTTGGGGAACAGCGTGGACGCGTTGTCCTTAGCCACCTGTCTTTGGGCTGGAACCCAGTCCCACGTCCGCCCGCACATGCTGGTGGACGTCCTGCGATAAAGGGCCAATATCTCCGGGTAATTCATCATTCCGGTGGACAACGACAGACGAAACCACAGGTCTTGATCCTCGGATTTCACGTCGCGGTAATTCCCTCCCGCCAGTACGACGCTGCGGCGGAACATGACCGCAGTATGCGGGATGCGCGCCTGCCATCGCGATAGCCAGCGCAACTCTGCTTCATCTGTATCGTAGTGCCAGATCTCTTGCTCCGCCCCGTTCTCGTCGATAACACGCACGTGCGCGCCAAGAACTCCAACCCCAGGATGTTTCGCCAGAAAGGCGACCTGTTTATCCAGCCGGTCTGGCATGCTGACATCGTCCGCGTCGATCCGCGCGCACAGTTCGGTGTCGGCCTGCTCCACCAAAAACGCCAGACTGGGACCTAGCCGCATGGACCGCCCTGCAAAAATACGGCCTGCGATGCGATGCGGTATCCACTCCCTGAGTACCTCCAGCGTTCCGTCCGTTGAACAGTCATCCCAAACCAGTATTTTGTGGTTCGTGTAAGTCTGAGCGGCGATGGAGGCCATCGTCTGCGACACGTAAGGCATCCCATTGCGGACCGACATAAGCCACGTGACGGAGGCTTGATCAGGCACGTTGTAAAGGGCTTCCCCTCCAATTATCAAGCGGGCGTCTCGCTGCGTCCCTGCCTATCATTTCGTACGTCACCAGATGTACTGCTTCGCGTCGGCGCGCCGGTGATAACTATCCAGCACGTGGACGACGCGCACTTTCTTCAGCTTTTGCGGCGATAACTGCCCGAGCGGTACGTAGATGATTTTCCGGTTCACGCGCGCCGCCATCTGGCGGAAAATACTGCGGGGCGGTTTGGCGGCGATATAAACGACATGCCGCTCGATCGAATAGTCGAGTGCGGCCATCAGCAATCGCTCGGCCTTGGTCTCCGCCAGGTCGTAGTCCGGATCGCTCCAGACGTCGTAAAGCCGCCGTGGGGGCAGGGTCATCAGTAGTCCGCCGTACTCAGCCCGCCCAATGCCCGGGCCCACAATATGTTCGAACGGCTCAGTGGAATAGAACGACATATCCGACTCGTTCTGGTGTTCACCGAGCCACGTCGTCAGATAGCGATACCGGTCCTTTCGGTCTTCGTCGAAAATGATGACCAGCGCTCCAACGTCACCCGAGAACTTTCCCATCTCCCGCACGTAAAGCTTGCCCTCATGCCAGTTCCGTACCGTCTCGCGAATGTCGATACCATCCAGCGTTGATGTCGTAAACGGCTCCACGCGCGACCGCTCCTCCGAGAGCATCGTTTTTGCATACTTCTTCAGGAAACGGCCGTAGTTCTCGATTACGATGTCCTCCGGCGGATAGGAACAGATGGAATGCCCGCCCGTTTGGCTGGCCCACTCGCCCTCGAACTTCTCACGTTTCCGAGGCTTCAATCCCGCCGGCTTCAGCATCTGTTTCATGCGCGGCAGCCGGCGCCGTATACGAATCTTGCGAGTCTTGATCCACACTTCCTCGCCGGAAAGATTCAGAGTCTCCAGAGGCGGGTCTTCCGTCTGCTGAACGCTGTAGCGGTTCGCCATCTGCCAAACCTCATACGCGTAGTTATCATCTACAATCGAGCGCGCCCCCAGCGCCAGATCGTAAACGCCCGGCACAAGGTGCCCATCCAGCATCGCCAGATTACGCGTAAATTTCGCGAGGCCACGCCGCTGCCACGACGCGATCTTATCGCCCGTATTGATGGCGTACTCTTCTTCCGACTTGCGCAAAAGGGTGAGTTGCCAGCGCGGCCGGTCCAGATGCGAGATGGGAGGTTTCGCCCGGCGCATACCTTCGTAAAGCTCCTGGTAGAACGGCGGTTCGCTGGTCACCTCGGCCAGGCAGTCCGGGTGCAAATTAAACAGCTCCGCCTTCCCGAACAGCCGGATCCGTGGAGCAGGCGGCTCTTCCTGCGGAACCTCCATCGCGTCCAGCAGCGGGTCCAGCGTATTCAGGGACACCACTGCGCAAACCGACCCCAGAGGATCCGCGCCTTGCAGCTTCCATGCCATGCCCGCTGCATGCGCTTGTACTTGCGGATTGCGCTCCTGTGGATAGACGCGGTATGCCTCCACGTAACGTTCCATTCCAACCACTTCCACCGCATACGGCTCCGGATAGGAGTCACTGATATGCGGCTTCTCGTGGGTTGCCGGCTCCAGCAGAACGGTTTCCGCGCCGATCTCACGCGCCGTGCGCAGCGCCTCAACAAAGGGATCGCCCGGCTCAACCGGAATGTACACCGCGCCGTCTTCGGCCCCATCAGCGCCATCGGGCTCCGCAATGACGATCACCGACATCTGCGGCATCCGGTCCAGCGCCGCGCTGTACTGCGACTCCAGCGAAGACGGCAACTCCACTGCAACCACGCGGGGGCGGTGCTCCAACAGATATCGCCGTACTCGAAGGGAAAACTCTATCCGTCCGGGCACAACGGGAAAATAAGTGAGATTGCCGCGACCGAGTGTTCCTGCCGCACTGGTTTCTTCGTGCATGACGCTACCGCCGTACGCTGTAGCGAAGCGCCTCTTCGCCCAAAATAGCCCGTACCGACGCGTGAAGAAGCAGCCGATCCGGCTGGCCCGTTTCGCTTCTCAGCTTCAGTGCATAACGGGCAATGTTCACGCCGTCGCGCACCGTGTAGCCTTCGTCCGAAGCATGCGCCTGCTGCAGGAAATCCGTCACATACTGCAAAATCTCGTCCGACGAAAAGGGAAGATTCTCCCGCAGAATCGCCAACTCCTCTTCGCGTTCTGGAAAATCGATCAGGATCTGGGGCTGCAATCGGGAGTGAATATACTCCGGCAAATCGAACGTGGATGAGTCCTCATTCATGGTTGCCACCAGCCGGAAGTTCGGGTGAGCCTTGATTTTTACCCCTGCCGCGATGGATTCGACGTAGCGCCGGTTATCCAGGAGGGGCGCAAGGCTAGCCCAGCTCTTCTCGCTCATGCGATTGCCTTCGTCCAGAATTGCGACTCCGCCCCGTATCATCGCCGTTACCAAAGGCGAGGCAACATACTTCAATTGCGCTGCCCCTTCGATCACCGGCGTGATCAGCAGGTCATCCGGGCGCGTGTCGACGGTAGCCTGCAGTATGTAAACTTCTCTGCCCAGCCGCCGTCCTGCCGCATAAGCCATCGTCGTTTTGCCGACACCGGGTTTCCCGAGCAGCCGGGGATTCATCGGCACGTCACGCTCGTCCAGTACCAGCCACGCCGCCATGAGCTGCCGCATTGCCTCTTCCTGGCCAACCCAGGTCACGTTTAATTCGTCCGGATGGGCTAGGTTCAGCTCAATTCCTTCTATGTTTACTTTCATCCGGCTACCCCCAGTTTCGTTTTTACGAGATTCGACAGAAACATTTTGCTTTGAAATCACACTTCTGAAAGAGTGGAGTGTACGCCCCGCATACGACGTGACCAACCTTCTTCTCCATCGTAGAATGAGAGTGCTTTCGAGATGACTCCCAAACTCCTACGCCTCGCGTATGCGTTCGAATTCCTTGTGGCGCTGGTTGCCATCTTCACGGCATGGTCGGAGATCGGAGGTCAGGCGGCTCTTGACGTAATGAACTGGGCGTGGAAGTTAGGCCTAAGCTTCGGCTTGGCCGGTTCGATCGTCGCATACACCGCTGCCTTTACCGCCGAGGAATCGCTCTGGACTCTGCGCGCCATTCGCTGGCTTTCCGCGATAGTCGTGATTGCCGCCCTGATGGGCGCCATCACCTACTATTATGTGCTGCAGGAAGACACTGGCGGGACAGATGAGAACGGTAACGTGTCGGCTTCCCGGCTGTCCTCCTCCGCATCGTTCCGGACAAACTCATGACAGCCCAAGACCCCGTTGCCGATTACGCCGCTTGGACCGCCCAGGACTCATCTTTCAAGGTTGTTTATTCCATTCCGTTGTTCCACGAAATTGACTTTGTGGTGAATGAAGGATACCGGCGCATTCCACACGGCGGCCTCGAGGTCGGAGGGCTCCTCTTTGGCCGCAAGCAATCCAACTCAGTGCAGATCGAGGCATTCCGTCCGATTGAGTGTGAGCACTCCACCGGGCCCTCCTTCGTTCTGTCGGCCCGTGACGTGGAAATACTAGAAAATCAACTCCGCACCGCTGCTCAGGACTCCGAACTCCAGGATTTGATCCCGGTGGGCTGGTTTATATCTCATAGCCGTAGCGATCTCGTGCTTACCACGCGCGAAGCCGATCTTTTCAATCAGCTATTCCCGCATCCGAACGAAGTTACGGTCCTGGTGAAACCGATCAAATTTCAGCCAACCCGCTTCGCGTTCCTCGTGCGCGACATCCACGGAAATGTGAAGCGGGACGGAACCCAGCAGGCCATTATCCTGCCTCTTGCCGGCCGTACAAGCCGTGCCAGCTTAGCCGAGCCAGCGCCCTCCATTAATGCGCCTGCTTATGAGCCGGAGGAGCCTCCGACCCTGGCACAGCCTGTCGTCGACGAACCTGCTCCCGAACCTGCTCCCGAACCTCTTGCGCCACCGGCCCCACCATTCATAGGCCCGAACCTGCCCCGCGAGGAAGCTCCCAATATTCCCCCGGATGACGTCCCGGCTATCGGGAAGTCCGCGACTGTTGACCTTCGGGAAGAAGAGAAGGAAGAAGAGAAACCGGTAAAAGTTATCCCTCCGGTTCCGCCGCCACCACCGCCCGTCGCAGAAAGCATGACCCCCGCCAGGACCAGCGCGGCCATGCCCCACAGTTTCCTCACCACCAATGTCACCGCTCCGAGATCCAATGTTCAGATTGCGGAGGGGAGAAATCGCGGCGTTTCGGTTTTGGTCTCCGTTGCAATTCTCCTTCTGGCCGTCGCTGCCGGCTTCGCGATCGGGTATGTCGCGTACTCCCGTCTCTCTTTTTCGGCGATATCACTGACGATAGAAGACCATCCTCCAGTGCTATTCGTCTCCTGGCCGGCTGCAGACTCCCGGGACGCCGACTCCGCTTCTATTCGCATCGACGACGGACCGCCACGGCCGCTCACGTTGCAGGAGAGAGCGGGTGGACAGGCCCAAGTGACATTGAACGGCGATACCGTCAAGGTGGAGATCGTGACGCACAGCTGGTTTCACGATTCCCGGGGCATCGTTCGCTACGTCAGGCCATCCGGCCTGCTACAGACAACCACTCCTGAGTCAGGTGGCTCCGCTATTCCCTAGCCACCCTCGCCCGGCCGCCTGATCGCAAGCGTCAGGCGTTTACACCTCCGGGGCAGAAGCCTAGTTTCTTTCGACGTCCTTCCGCCACTGATAAAGAGCCGTTTGGAGCTGGTCCAGAACGTCCGGGTGTTCATGCCTCAAATTGCGGGTCTCGCCAGGATCTGCTTGGAGGTTGGACAGAAAAATGGCGTCGTCACCCTGGAGGGGCCTGCTTCCTTCTGGCGAGCCGTCGTGAGTCACGCCGTTCAAAACCAGCTTCCATTTACCCCTGCGGATCGCCAGTTGCGGGCCTTCTGACCAGGCGACAAACTCGTGCGGCGAAGGGGCGGCCTGTGTCAATGTCGGCCAGATGTCCCGGCCGTCTATGGTTCTGTCCTGGGGAAGCTGTGCCCCGGTCAACCGGCAAACCGTGGGCAAAATGTCGGCTGTCATCAATACGTCGTGAATGGTCTTACCGCCCGGAACATGCCCCGGCCAGTTCACCACGGCGGGTACATGCATCCCGCCATCGAACGTGCTGAACTTGTATCCACGGAAGGGCGTGTTCTTGCCCGCAGTAGCGGGTTGTTGATTGAGGCCGGCTCGGCGCTCCGTCGTAGCACCGTTGTCCCCCAACAAAAAGATGATCGTATTGTCTCGCTGGCCGCTACGTTCCAGCGCAGCGACGATTCGTCCCACTCCATCATCAGCGGCCGAGAGCATGGCCGCATACATCTGACGTTCCTTGGGAAGGTTCGGAAATCGATCCACGTACTTGACCGGAGCGTGCATCGGATAGTGGACCGCATTGAAGGCCGCGTAGAGAAATAGAGGCTGGTTTTTTCTGGATTCTATGAAGTGAACCGCCTCGTCGGCAATCCGCTCCGTAAGATAGTGCCCATCCTCAAACACCTCGTCGCGGTTGCGCCAAAGATCGTGGAAGTTTGCAATCCGCGGTTCACCCCAGTAATAACGGTGTGAATAGTAGTCCGTGCATCCTTCATGAAAGCCGTAGAAATAGTCGAAGCCATGGGCGTTCGGTACTGTGTCTGGGGTGCTCCCAAGGTGCCATTTGCCGGTCAGCGCTGTTGCGTATCCGTTGTCCTTCAGTACAGAGGCAATCGTCTTTTCCGAAGGCGGTAAAGGCCGTCCGTTTTGTCCAACGCCTGCGCGGATGGGGCAGCGGCCCGTTAGCAGCGCAGACCGCGCGGGTGCGCACACCGGCGCATTCGAGTACCAGTTCCTGCAAACCGTTCCCTCCGCCGCCAGCCGATCAATGTTCGGTGTCTTCAAATCATTGGCGCCCAGGAAGCCCAGATCATGTAGGCCGAGATCATCGAACAAAATTACGACGACGTTGGGCTTCCGGTCGCGGTCTCCCTCGGCTCCCTTTGCTTCACCTCCGTTTACCAGAGAAAGGGCTCCGGTAGAGGCCATTGCCCCGGCAATCAGAGATCGCCGTGATAAATGCGGTAAGTTCCTTGCGCTCATGATTTCTTTAGAAGGCATATCGAAGGGCGAATTGCAGGATTCTGTTGGGTGTCGATGTGGAACTGATAACGGCGGTTGTGGGCAAAGCGAGCGTGGCGCCCGGCTGCCCGAACTGAGGATGATTCAGACCATTAAAAGCCTCGGCTCGCAACTGTAGCGTGTTGCCCTCCCAAGGCAATGTAAAGTTGCGGTGTATTGCGAAGTCGATATTGTTTATCCCCGGTCCGCGAAGGATGTTACGCCCGGAATTGCCGAACTGGTATTGGCCGGGTGTTGCAAAACAGCTTGTATCGAACCAGTGCTGAACGGTCGGTGAGTCACGTGTGCCATTGCAAACGCGGTTCGGGAATGAGACCGTTCCGGCATTTGCATTGTCGAATGACAGGACCGGCGTAAACGGAAGCCCGCTTTGTGCCTGGTATATCGCGGCCAGTGACCATCCCCCGACCACCTTGCTAAGCAGGCCGGTCTTGGCCCACGCCTGGCCGCTTCCAAACGGTAAGTTCCACAACCCACTGAACACAAACCGCAGCGGAACATTGTTATCTGACTGCGCCCGCTGTGCGAACAGATTGTAACTGTTCTGCAGCGTGTTTCCCGATCCGCAAGTGTCACAAAGATCGAGCGCCGGATTCTGCAGATCGATGGCATGACCATAAGTAAAGCTCGATAGGAACGACACGCCATGTCCAAATCGCTTCTCCAGTCGAGCGGAGAGCCCTTCGTAGTAACTCCTGTTCCAGGGTGCCAAACGCTTTACAGGAGCGACCGTATATGGCGCAAGGGGCCGTCGCGTATTGGGAGATCCCGGCCCGTTCGTGAGTGGCTGGTTTGCCTGTGACAATCCCCAGATATGTACGCCAGAATTTCCTACGTAATTAAGTTCCGCCAGAAAGTTCCCGCGAAATTGTTTCTGTACACTGAGGTTCCATTCCTGAACGTACGGAGTCGTCGAATGCGGGTACCAGCTTACTAGTCCTGACGTCGCGAGAGGATTCAAGGTAAACTCCTGCGGGGAGATCGGTGTCGGCCGGGGCAGGCTCTGGTTTGGATCCAGAAGAAATGCCGTCGACGTGTTCAGTTGGTCGCTGATAAGCGAAATACTGCCGTATCCGAAAAAGGGAGGGTTGGACGTCAAGCGGTTTGTTACACCCGTCCCTTGATCCTGTGCATAAAAGATGCCGTACGCCCCGCGAACAACCAGGTTTCCTGCCTGCGGAATTGTGTACGCCAACCCAATCCGAGGAGCAACATTGTGATAGTTAGTCGTCAGCAGCGAGGGCGACTGCCCATTCAAGCCAGCGAATACCAAATGTCCGTAGTTCGGATCGCCGGGTTCAAGAATAAAGTTTCCCATTCTGTTTTGGGTTTCGGTGTAGGGAAAGAATACCTCATAACGGACGCCCAGATTTAACGTGAAGTTTGATGCCACTGACCACTGATCGTTGAAATAACCGCCTGCATACTTGCCTCGCTCTATCGACTGCGCAATCGAGCCCGTACTTGCCGAACCAGCTAATCCAAGCAGAAGATCGGCCGCCCCGCTACCGGTTCCCGTGCGAGCGGCCGGATTCTGAGTGAAAACTCCGGAGAACGCGAACGATCCACGGCCGTTTGACGCTGACATAGTGGATGGCCGGATAACTTGAACATCTGCGCCAGCTTTGAACAGATGATGTCCCACTGTCTTGGAGATGTTATCGGAGACGTCCCACACGCCCGACGACTTCTGAAGCGGCGCATTGTTGCAGCACGTCGGCTGCGAACCGAGCGCGGCATATCCCGTCATATTGATATTCGGGATGCCGCTATCGACGGCGGGATCGAGACTGCCCGGGATAATCTCATCGCGGGGCTGCAGGTCTTCATTCGCCAGGGTGAGCCGTGTCCAGCCAAAGCGAAGTTCATTCACCAGCGTCGGACTGAAGGTCCGCGTGTACCCGAAGCTGATGCCGTCGGAATCAAGAGTCTGGTTCGCCGGTGCTTGCGCCGGTAAAGGCAGTGCCGCGTTGGCAAGAATCGATCCTCGCGAGATCGCGAGCCGCCCGAAAATGCTGTCCCGGCTGGAGAGTTGCACGTCGCCACGCAAAATCGCATTGTGGCTCGATTGCCGCTGCGTTGGATTGCTGACGTAGTTGTTTGCCGTCCCTGGCAGGTTGGGCAATGGATAGCGGTTCAGCAATGCTTGGCCAAGTGGATTAATCTCGCTTGCCGGAATGGTATTTCCGGCATATTGCACTCGAGCGCCTTTATTCAGGCTGTACGGATCGTAAATAGCCGTTTTTCCGAAATTTCCATTTCGAACCGCCTCCGTCGGCACGGTGGAGAGCGCGGCATTCTCGCTTCGGTCGTGCAGACCCTCGTAAGCTCCGAAAAGCCAGGCGTGGTCTTTCACAATGGGACCGCCAAGCGAGCCCCCGTATTGGTTTTGCACTAGCAAAGGCTTATGGCCGTTCACAGCAAAGTAATTCGCTGCGTCCAACTTGCTGTTTCGCAGATAGTCGTACGCCGTCCCATGTAGCTGGTTTGTTCCGCTCTTGGTTACCACGTTCACAACGCCTCCCGCGGAAGCGCCGAACTCCGCCGAGTAATTGCTCGTCTGCACCGTGAATTCGTTGATGGCATCCAGCGGAGGCCGCACCATATCGCGGCTTCTGTTATCCAGTCCTCGCAGGTAGTTATCGTTGCGGGCTCCATCCAAGAGGAACGCGTTCTGCAGGCCGGTATTGCCGTACGCGGAAAAGCTGTTGTCCCGGCTGCTGGACGAAGGCACAGCCCCCGCCGTTAAGTTTGCCAGCTGAAGATAATTCCGCCCGTTCAGCGGCAAGGCTCGAATCTCCCGCTGTTCGGTCACCTGCGCCAAGGTGCTGGACTTCTGTTCTACCAACGGCGATTCACCAACGACAGTCACGGATTCGCTGGCTTGCCCCGTTTTCAGCATCACCGGCAGGTTGATTGTTTCTCCCACCCTGACACTGATTCCTTCTTGCTTCGACGTCTCAAAGCCAGGAACTGAAACCGTCACGTTGTATTTGCCTGGTTGCAGGAACGTAACCGCGGCAATGCCGCTCCCGTTGCTGTTGAGCGTTCGTGCCACATTGCCGTTCTCGGAGCTCGAGATCTGGATCTGCGCTCCTGGCACCACTGCTCCCGACTGATCCTTTACTTCAATGTCGATTTGGCCTGTGGACGTTTGTCCATAGACGGCATGTAAGCCACTGAACAGAAGCAATAAAACCAGACACACACTCTTGGTGCGAAATTGCGAGATCATCGAAGGCTCCCCAAGCTGAATTAGCTGCTTCGAACGACTCTAATCCAGCTGAAGCGGATAAACAAGTGATTTTCCAGCGAAACTCAGGTTTTTGACTGTGAAATTCACTCATGGAAAGGTGTGGGTACTGTGCGGCTGGCCAGAATGCGCATGGTCCAGGGGGAATTGCCCAACGCACGTGCCTCGACCAGCAGTTCGAACCAGGGAAGTTGTGCCGGCCTTTTTACGTGAAACAACTCACAGAGCTGCTTCGCAGATTCAGAACTGGTTAAGAAAAGACTGGCCGCCTCAGTTGACGCCGTATGCGGTCCTCCAGCCAGAAACACGCGGCTTCCCGGTGTCAGGCCCGGCAAGTAGGCCAAACGCGCATAACAGATTGTGGTCTGAGACGAATCGACAAAATTCCAGTATTCACGTTTCTCGCCTGGCCGTGGATCGCGATTCACGATGTGGGCCGAGCGGTTGTCGCCACCCGTTTCGATCTGAAAATTCAAGCTGTGATCGAATAGCTGGACCCATGGATCACCAAATGGGCCGGAAATGAGCAGTGCATTGTCACCCTCGAAATCCTTCACCGACAGCATGTCAGGAGTCCTCACGGACAGGAACTCCGCACCAACTACCCGAGCGAAGCTAGGTATCAGCGTTAAAACAAACCCCTGAGTGGCTGGTGACTGGAATAGAGCACCGGCATACTTGGCCAAGTCTGGCGCAACCCGCTTCATTTCATCCGGCTGCTTAAAACGGCGTTCAATGTAGTCCTGTAGCGCCACGGGACGGCCTGTCAAACGCTGATAAAGCTGCACATTCGCATCAGGCACGACAACCAGCAAACGTCGCCCTGGCTCAGGCGTTAACAGGCCTAGCAAAGAGGCTGGACTCCGGCCTTTATGGCCGGCGTAGGAGAGCACCACGCATATGGCAATGGCGCATGCTGCGAGCGCTGTACCTGCCACAGCGCGGCGATTTATCCGGGCCGACGTCGGTGGCGAGTTGCGCGGCAGACTGCTGGGCGAGTCATCGGGCGGAGTGGCGACGCGTTGCAGGACGATCCCGTAGGAGCCCTTCGGAATTGTTATCCGCGACTGATCTCCAACACCTTCAGTTAGGTAAAACTCCTCAAGCCTCAACCGTAACTGCCGAATGTTCGATCGAACAATGTTGTCTTCCGCGGCGCTGTAGTCCGGCGGGCGTCCAAACAAGCGATGTCCGATGACGGATTCTTTCAACGAATCCGCATCACCTCTTAACGTCTGCTCAGTCAGGTAGCCGAGGAGTTCATACAAACGGCGGGAACGCTGAAAAGAGGAGGAGGAAAGTACCCGATCTACCGCTGCCTGCAGCGTTTTCGCGGCTTGATCCTCCGGCGCTCTTGTTTCCACGGTCCGCCGTCATTCTACCCGACTCTCAAATCGCGACCCTGCATGTGCTTTGGCTTTTCCAGCCCCAGCACTCCCAGCACGGTCGGTGCCACGTCCTTCAATGCACCGTCCTGCCGCAGTTTCACTCCGTCATTCGTCATAAGAATCATCGGCACCGGATTCGTTGTGTGATACGTGTGCGGGCCCTTCGTTTTAGGATCGACCATCATCTCGGCATTCCCATGGTCAGCCGTCACCAGCCACGATCCGCCGCAGCGCTTCAGTGCCTTGTAGATCTCACCCAGTTCTGCATCCACGGCCTCAACCGCGCGCATGGTCGGCTCCATCTTGCCTGAATGCCCCACCATATCGGCGTTTGCGTAATTCATTACAATCACGTCGAATCCGCCTTGCTCAATTGCTTTGACGACCTTTCCGGTGATCCCCGCCGCACTCATCTCCGGCTGCAAATCGTACGTCGCAACCTTCGGCGAAGCCACCATCTCGCGTTCTTCACCCGGATACGGCTTTTCGTTTCCACCATTGAAAAAGTACGTCACGTGCGCATACTTCTCGGTCTCCGCCACCCGCAGGTTTTTCCAATTGGCCCGCGCCATCACGTCCGCCAGAATATTGTCTGGATGCTCCGGTGGCAGGACGAACGGCAAACCAAAGCTCTTGTCGTACTGCGTCATCATCGTATACGTCAGGTTCTTCGGTACCAGCGATCGAGACGGCTGTTCCAGTGCCCGGTCCGTGAACGCCATCGTAATCTCGCGTGCCCGGTCCGCGCGATAGTTGTACATGACGATGCTATCGTCATCCCGAACCAGGCCGACCGGCTCGTTACGCTCATCGACAATCGTTGCCGGTTCAATAAACTCATCGGTTATGCCCCGCTCGTAGGACTTGCGTACTGCCTCCACGGCCGAGCGGAACTTAGCCCCGTTGCCCAGCACCATCGCCCCAAACGCACGCTCCACGCGGTCCCATCGCTTGTCACGGTCCATCGCGTAGTAACGCCCGGAAACCGAGGCGATTTCACCCACGCCCAACTCGCGCATCTTGTTTTCAAGCTGCTCAATGTATCCGGCACCGCTCTCCGGCGGGGTATCGCGGCCATCCATAAAGCAGTGCACGAAGACATCCTTCAGGCCATGTTTCTTCGCCATCTCCAGCAGTGCATACAGATGCGTCATCTGCGCATGCACGCCGCCATCGCTACACAACCCGAACAGATGCAGCCGGTGTCCTTCGGCCTTCTTCATCGCGTTCTGCAGTACCGGATTATCGAAGAACTCTCCGGAACTGATCATCATGTCGATACGCGTCACGTCCATATAGATCACGCGCCCCGCGCCCATGTTCATATGGCCCACTTCGCTGTTGCCCATCTGACCTTCCGGCAGCCCGACGTACGGCCCCGAGGTGTGGATCAGCGTGTTGGGATACGTGCTGAC
>DATIMM010000024.1:0-5987 GCA_035475295.1 Bryobacteraceae bacterium | reverse complement strand
GACGAGCCCGCGTCGCGGCACGTGCAAGTGGCCGAGATGGTGATCGAGAAGGCGAAGCGGTTGGTCGAGCATAAGCGCGATGTGGTGATCCTGCTCGACTCCATTACGCGTTTGGCCCGCGCTTACAACACGGTGGTTCCGCCGTCGGGTAAAGTGCTGTCGGGCGGCGTGGATTCGAATGCACTGCAGCGTCCGAAGCGGTTCTTCGGGGCGGCCCGTAACATCGAAGAAGGCGGATCGTGCACGATTGTCGCAACGGCCCTGGTGGATACCGGCAGCCGCATGGACGACGTGATCTTCGAAGAGTTCAAGGGCACGGGTAATATGGAAATTCACCTGGACCGCAAGCTCTCCGACAAGCGCGTCTTCCCGGCCATCGATATCAATAAGAGCGGTACGCGCAAGGAAGAACTGCTGATGCCGCGCGAAGAGTTGAATCGCGTTTGGGTGTTGCGCAAGGTTCTGAATCCGCTTTCTCCGGTGGAATCCATTGAGCTCCTGCTCGATAAGCTGGGCAGGACGCGTTCGAACGCCGAGTTCCTGGCCGCGATGAGTGGCTAAGAGCGAGGTTCGCTCACTCTCGAAGTCTATTCACACTGGTAATGGGCCGCATACGAATCCTTTCCGATAACGTCGCGAATAAAATCGCGGCGGGCGAGGTGGTAGAGCGGCCCGCTTCCGTAGCGAAGGAGCTTTTGGAAAACTCGCTGGACGCGGGCGCTACCGAGGTGCGCATCGACGTGGAGCACGCGGGCCGGCGAATGTTGCGCATACAGGACGACGGCTGCGGAATGCTGCGGGATGATGCGATGCTGGCCTTTGAGCGGCACGCCACCAGCAAGCTGAGCGACGTACGCGATCTGCTGGCGATTGCAACGCTCGGGTTCCGGGGGGAGGCATTGCCCTCAATTGCATCAGTCAGCCGCCTTGTGCTGGAAACGCGCGCAGCCGAAGAACAAACAGGCGCTTGCGTCGAGATTACCGGGGGCAAGCTACTTCGCTGCGACGAGATTGCCCGGCCCACCGGCACCACCATTACGGTCCGGGACCTGTTCTTCAACGTGCCCGCGCGCAAGAAGTTTCTTCGGTCCGATCAAACGGAGCTGGCGCATATCGGTTCGCTCGTGACGCACTACAGCCTTGGTCATGCGAACAAGCGTTTCGAGTTGTATCACGAAGGCCGTGAGTTGCTGAATGTCACGCCCGTGTCGAACTTGCGCGACCGCGCGTTCCAGGTGTTCGGCTCGGAGTTGATGAACGATCTTGTCGATCTGCCGCCAAAGAGTTTTGAGATTCTTTTGCCTCCGCCATACCGGCCTCCGTTTGCGCGCGAAGCCGACTCCGAGCCGCTTGAACCGGAAACAGCAACGTTTGTGCTGGAAGGACTGGTCTCCGGGCCGCATCTGCAAAAGCTGAACCGCAATTCGGTTTATCTTTTTGTGAACGGGCGATTGATTCGGGACAAGGTGCTTCTGCATGCGATCTCGGCGGCGTACCACAACCTGATGCCGGCCGGCTGCTATCCGTTTGCGCTTTTGTTTTTGAACTGCGATCCAGGCGAGGTGGACGTGAATGTGCATCCGTCGAAAACCGAGGTCCGGTTCCGGCATGGCTCCCAGGTGCACGACTTTGTACGGGATGCGATTCGAGATACGTTGATGGAGCATCGGCCGGTATCGAGCATTCCGCTGCCGACGTCTCCGCTGCCGCTCCGCGAAAGGGCGCAAGCCAATGCGGGGTACAGCGGCGAAAGGCAACGCGCGGCCGAATTGCCGTTTTCAGAGTTTTCGGCGAGAATCCAAACGTTTGCCGAGACGGCGTCCGGCGACGAACCGCTCACGCAAGCGAACGATCAAGCGCGGCAGTTGCCGGAAGTGCAACGGCCCTTTCACGAGCGACTGGTCTACGAGGTTCCCGCGGCTGATCTGCCTCCGGTCGAGCCGCGTCCCAAAGCTACAAGCCGAGTGCCTGATACGCATGGCGCGCTCGATCAACTCCCTTCAGATTGGGATCGCATGGATTCGCTCGAAGCGTTGCCGCAACTGCGGCCGCTCGGACAGTTGCACGACAGCTTTATCGTGGCGGCCGGGCGAGACGGGCTTTGGATCATCGATCAGCATGTGGCGCACGAACGCATTCTGTTTGAGCAGGTGCTCCGGCAGCGGACGGCGGGCACGATCGAAATACAGCAATTGCTGATGCCTTTAGTGCTGCAACTCACTCCGGCCCAGCAGTTCGAGTACCCGCGCATTGCGGACGAACTGAATGCCTACGGGTTTGAAAGCGAGCCGTTCGGGCAGCGGACCATCGCGATCAAAGCGGCGCCAGCAGGGGTTCGTACTGAAGATATCGAAAAGATCATCGTGGAGATTCTGGAAATCTCCGAGAACGAATTGCGGTCCGCATCGCTCGATGAGATCCGGCGCAACGTCTGCGCCACTATAGCCTGCCGCGCGGCGATCAAGATCAATACTCCTTTGGAAACGAAGAAGGTGGAGTGGCTGCTGCGGGCGCTGGCGGCTTGCGATTATCCGATGACGTGCCCGCACGGCCGGCCTATTGCGTTGCGGTACGGCACGAAGGATATTCTGAAGAGCTTTCACCGGATTTAATGGACGATAAAACAATTCTTCATTGCAAATCGATTCTGTTCGACATGGACGGCACGCTGGTGGACTCCAGCGCAGTTATCGATCGAGCCTGGAAGTGGTGGACGGCGAGGCACTCCATGGAGCTTGAGCCGATTATGGCGGTGCAGCAGGGACGCCCGAATCGCGACGTGTTACAGCAGTTTGCTTCGCACCTGGACATCGAGAAGGAAGCGGCCCTGTTTCTGAAGTTTGAGGAAGAGGACCTGCAGGATCTGGTTGCGATACCGGGCGCAAATGAGGCGGTCAGAGAAGCAGACGGCGGGCGATGGGGAATCGTAACGTCAGCCAATCGAACACTGGCGGAGCTTCGCCTGAAGGCGACCGGCTTTCCTATTCCCGAAGTATTCATCAGCGCGGAGAACATTCGCCACGGCAAGCCTGATCCGGAGTGTTACCTGTTGGGAGCGGCAGCGCTGGAGGTGGAGCCACGCGATTGCGTCGTGTTCGAGGATGCGATCGCCGGTGTCCAGGCCGCAAAGGCCGCAGGCATGAAAGTGGTTGGCGTGATGACGAACTTGACGGAAGCGGATTTAGCCGCTCATGTTCATGTGCCTGACTTTCGAAACGTAACCATACAGCGGAATGGAAGCGGTGAGTTCGAAATCGAGATCAGCCGGATACCCAACGTTCGCTGATCTGCCTACCTATTTAAATTAGACGTATCCGATAGAGTTGGTGTACATTGGCTACACAGGGGTCGATCCGGTGTCCAAATACGCTTTCCTGCTCGCTTTGTTTTTTGCTGCAGCCGCATGGCCGCAGGTGGCTGCCATCAACGGCGAAATTGAGGGAACTGTTACCGATCCCAGCGGGGCTTCCATCGCCAATGCTCCGGCGGCAGTGGAGAATCTGGACACGGGACTAAAGGCGCAGGCGGCAACTAATGACGCGGGGCTTTACCGTTTTCCTTTGCTGCCATTGGGACGATACAAGCTGACCGTTAGTGCGCCAGGGTTTCAAACACAGGAACGCACGGGCCTGGTGGTGACGGCTGGAGCTCCGGTTACGGTCAACATCACGGCCACTGTGAGCGGCGTCAGCAATGTAGTCTCGGTCTCGGAGGGCGCGCCCGCTATCGACCCCAGCAGAACCGATGTCGGCCATACGGTGAGTAGCTTTGAAGTACAAAACCTGCCGCTCGTCTCCCGAAATCCTTACAATTTCATTCTGATTCAGCCCAATGTAGCGGGGCGGCCGAATACCGAGTTCGGTGTTCCGCGAAAGGTGAATGCGAACGGCTTCGATGCCCGCATCAACTACCAGATAGATGGGGGCAATAACACCGAGAGCGACCGCGCGGGAATCCGGCTGACGCCATTCTCCAATACGTTCATTCAAGAGATTCAGAGCGTGAACAATGGCTTTGCGCCGGAATTTGGCGACACAGTGGGAACGGTGTTCAACGCTATCACCAAATCGGGTACGAATCAGTTGCACGGCGAGGGCGCCTACCTGTTTCGCCGGACGGGTTTTTCGGCGCGCCCGAAGCTCCTGAAGCCCAATGCGCCTGGGCCCACAACAAACGTGGACGATTACTTTGGCAATGCGGGCGGCGCTATCGTGAGGGACAAGCTTTTTTACTTTGCCGGCGTCGAACACGTAACGCGAGACCTACCCACGGTGGTGACGGTCACGCCGTCGAACCTGGCGCAGCTTGACCTGCCTGCTTCTTACGCCAACGCCATTCCGTTCTCGCAGCACGTCCTGTTCTTTCTCGGGAAGATCGACTACCAGCTCAACGAGAAGAACAGGGCATCGCTTCGTTTCAACGGGCATCGCAACGATTCACCGTACAACAATGGGGGCGCGCTGGTAACGCTGCCGCAGACCTACAACCTGATTGATCGCAGTTATGCAGGTTCCTTGCAAGTGATTTCCACGATCAGCCCGCAGGCGCTGAATGAATTGCGCATCCAGATTCCGTATCGACTACAGCGGCAGTTGCCGTTCGAGGCAACGGGCACGGGTCCGTCCATCACGGTGTCCGGAGTGGCACAGTTCGGAGGCTCTCCGAACATTAATTTCATGTACAAGGAAGTCACGCCCGAGGTGTCCGACAACTTCACCTACCTGTTGGGAACACATGCGTTGAGGGCAGGCTTTTCTTATCGGGCCATATTGGACAGTCAGACGCAATCGAACTCCGTCACGTATACGTTCCCCACCATTCCGAGCTATCTGGCGGCCGTAAGCGGCAGTCCACGGACTTATTCGAGCTTCAGCGAATCGGTTGAGCAGCCAAGGCTCGATTACAGCTCGAACTTCTACAGCGGGTTTGTGCAGGACGACTGGAAGCCGCGCTCGAATGTGACGGTCATCTATGGCGCTCGATACGACTTGTATCATCCGCCGTCGGCAAACAGCGGTGCGCCGTATCCGGCATCACGCGGCTTCAACGTGGATAAGAACAACGTCTCGCCGCGCCTTGGAATCGCTATTGGATTGGGTAAAGAGCAACGGACAGTGATTCGCGCGAGCGGCGGACTGTTCTACGATGCGCCACAGACCGACATCTACAAGCAGGCTCTTTTATTTACAGGACGAGTGCCGCCGATTAACTTCTCAGTGGGACCTACGGGCCAACTGGCGCCTATATTCCCGAACATCGTGACCGGCATCCAGCCGGTCCAGGATGTGAAAACGGTGGCACCGGATTTTGCGAACCTGTACTCGATCAACGCGAATTTCAGTGTGGAGCGGACCTTAACCAGCACCATGGGCGTGTCGGCGAGCTACTTCTATACGCGGGGAAATCGCCTGCCGGTGTACCTGAACACCAATCTGGTGCCGAACGGCCAGTTTCTGGCGGATGGCCGGCCGAAGTTTCAGCCGAACGTCTACGCCAATCCGCAGTTTGGAAACGTGCTGGTGGATCGTTCGATGGGGCAGTCGGTCTACAATGCGCTGAACATTACATTCCGGAAAAGGATGAGCCGCGGGCTGGAGCTCTTCGGTTCCTATACGTGGTCGCACGCGATCGACGACGCACCGGAGCAAAACAATATCGACAGTTCGTCACAGGAGCCGGAAGATCCGACGAATGTAAGGCGGGACCGGGGAAATTCGCTCACCGACCGGCGGCACGCGTTCACGGCCAGCGGTGTCTGGCAGCCGGATTTTGGCATCCAATCCGGTTTTTGGCGATATGTCGCGCTTAACAATCAGCTCTCGGCGCTGTTCACCGCGTATTCGGGCGATATCTTCAACATCGGCAGCAATCAGAACTTAAACGGTGACACCGAACTGTCGCCCAGTCTCCAGCGGCCCTTGTTTGTTGGACGGAATACGTATCTGGGGCCGCCTACGTATCAGGTTGACCTTCGATATTCGCGGCTG
>DATIMM010000023.1:0-11812 GCA_035475295.1 Bryobacteraceae bacterium | reverse complement strand
GCAATGGTGAGCGGATCTGGCTATATCGGATTTTTGTTCGGTCCTCCGCTGATCGGAGTGCTGGCGCAGTGGAGCTCGTTGCGCATGGCACTGGCGCTGGTTGTGGCGCTCAGCTTGGTCGCCGCTGCACTGGCCAATGCGATTCGGGGAGCCGAGGAGTGAGGTTCGGAGTTACTCCGCTTCGCGATCGGCACCGCAGGACTGTCGAATGACCAGTTCGCCGTCGAGCAGTATTTCCCGCGGCGGCTGGTGTGGCATGGCGATGCGGTCCAGCATGGTGTGCAGGGCCGCTTCTCCAATTTGGCGAGCCGGCTGTTTGACGGTAGTGAGCGGTACGGGCAGCAGACTCGCATAGCGAACGTCATCGATGCCGACGAGGCGAATATCTTCCGGGATGCGAATTCTTCTGGCCAGAAAAAGGTGCATCAGCTCTCCGGCTACCCGGTCGTTCACGCAGACGAACGCTTCAAGCGAGTCATGGCCACGGCCGAGCTGAGGCAAGTTAGGACCGGAATCAACGGCCGGGCGGAGGCCCCGCGCGAGTAGCGCATCCTGGTAACCGGCCATGCGTTCCGCAATGGTGGATGGCGTGCCGTGATAGGCCATGAATCCGATGCGCCTGCAACCGAGCTTGATGAGGTGCTCGGTTGCGGTGTATCCGGCCTGCCAGTTGTTGATGCCGACCAGATCGGGCCGATGGCGCTCGGGAGATTTCGTGTGTCTTCGATCCAGCAAGACCACAGGAATCTCTGCTTCTTTCAAGGCGGACAGGATGCGGCGGTTGAACTTTTCCGACTCGCTTTCGAACTCCAGCGGGGCGAAGAAGACGCCAGAGACCTTTCTTGAAATGTACTGCTGGCAGAGCCGCCAGGCCTGATCTTTCTTGGGGGCCTGGGAATCTGCGTGTCCCCAAAGAAGCGCGTGATCACCAGCTTCGGGGGAGTTCACGATGCCCTGGCAGATGGGCTCGAAGACTTCGGTTTCACCTAAATCGGGAATCAAGAGCCCAAACAGATGAGGGCGCGCCTCTTCCGCTCCGATGTGCCGGACGTAGGTGCCGGACCCGGCAATACGATCCACTAAACCGAGGTTTTGTAGTTCGCGAAACGCGCGGCTCACGGTGATCCGCGAGGCTCCGGTCTTCATCACTAGCGCGGCTTCGCTCGGGAGCCGTTGCCCAGGCCGGAAGCGACCGGAGAGGACGTCCGCTTTCAGGGATTCAAAGAGCTCCTGGTACTTGGGCTTTCGTTTCGGAGCTGAGTCCATGGAATGACTCCCAATCAGATATAGCAGCTTTATACGCCGACGTGCAGCCTGCTATAGCGTGTATCCATCATACTAGTAAGGAGAGGACGTTAGATCCATCCGCCTTCCTCCCAGTCGCCAGGAGGCACGTCACGATTCCCGTGGTTCGTGCGACCTGTGGTCGTAGACTGGCGCTCCTCTTCAGTACGCAAAGGAAGGAACAATTCATGAGTCAATCAGCAAAGGAATATCTTTTTGTCAGTGACTTTGATCAGACACTGAGCTTCAACGATTCGGGTCTAGTCCTCAGCAAGATGCTGGGCATCCCGGATTTCGACCAGCGAGTCGCCGGGCTGTCGGAGATTCACCTGGTCCAACAAGGGGGCGAGCTTTCGTACCTGCTTTTACACGACCCCGAATTCCGCCGCGTTCGGAAGGAGGAACTGGCGGCGGTGGGCAAGCAGATACGGTTGAAGGAAAACATCGCGCTACTCTCTTCCCTGCTCCAGAACCTGGACGGTAACGGGTTCTCCTTTCACGTGGTGTCGGCGGCACCCGAGGAAGTGATTCAGTCAGCGCTCGAAGGTATCATTCCGCCGGAGCACATCCATGGAACGCGATTTCGCTATCACCCGGAAACGGGCGAAATCGATTCGATTGTGCGCCTGCCGGCTGGATATGGAAAGGTAGCGGTGGTGGAGGCCTTACGCGCCAAGATGCGAATCGGCCCGGACCGCGTCGTGTATGTGGGAGACGGGAGCTCCGATGTGCACGTGATGCTCCACGTGAATCGTCTGGACGGCTTTACGATAGCGGTGTCGGAGAACAAGTATCTGACGCCGATCGCACGACGGACGGTGCTGAGCGAAAATGCCACCAGCGTACTTGTACCGGTTCTGGAGGATCTATTTGGCTGGACCGCCACGAAGATTCGCGCGTTTTTTGAGGCGCACGGTCTGGCAGTACAGGAATGGGAAAAGATTCGCACCGATTCCATTTCGCTGTGCCAGACTGCGATGCCTTCTCCAGGCATCGTGAACTAGGCGTAGAAGAGTCGATCAGCCGCTCTTGTCACTGTGCGATCAGAGCGGCCCGGCTTCCGGTAATTAGTTTTGAGGCTTCGACGAGGCGAGAAGAGAACCGTTCACCGCGGAGGCCGAGAGCGCATCGCGCGTTTGAACGAGTGTGGTGGTAAGCGCCGCACGGGAAATTTTGGTCACGACGGGATTGACGATCCAACCGAGCGAGGCCGGAACACTGCGGCTAAGGGCGAGCGTTTCAAGCTGAATGTAAACGCCTCCGTCGGCCGCCTCATATCGCGTAATCGACTGCAGACGCCAGATAAATCCGTTGCCGTGATCCGGCGCGAAGTTCTTCTGGTTGCCGCGGCCATAGTTCAGGATTTCCTGAAGGCGTTCGCTGACGGTGGTGACATACGAGTGAGCGTCGTCGAGATGATGAAAGGTGGAGTGGTACTGACCGCTCAAGGCCGCATCCACGGATAGAACCCGTTTCTTCACGAGCATCGAGAATTCGTCCGCTCCATCGGCCCGGTCGAGCAGTTTCGCCTGAAGGACGGCTGGATCGTAGTAATCGGGATAGTGCTGATAGGCGCGCGTGACGCCCAGCACTTCGGCGATGGAATGGCGAGGGATAAACACGAGCCCCACCCAATCGTGAACTAAGCCGGAAGGTACGGAGATAGCGCCTTTTTCCTGCGCAGGATGGACGACGATATCGCCGCCGCGAAGTCGAGCGCGAAGTTCGGAAGAGTCATCGACCTCGAGAAAATGCGCGCGGGTGGAGGCGAGGTGAGCCGTACGGGCGTTCCGCTGCTGCACAAAGGCTTCCCAGGCTTGCGCGGTTTCCGGTTTGAGATCGGCGGCCCGAGACGGCATGGCCACAACCGCGACGAGAACGAGGGCGAGCAACAGGCGCGTCAGTAGGGTGGTCAACATTCCGAACCCATAGGCCGTTTTCAATGCCAAGTGCCGGGTCAATACCGGCAGCACCGGGTAGTCGCGACTAGAGCATTGATATTGGCGGGGTGGAAGGTTTGGCATGTCCTCAGTCCTGGGTACTTCGATTCCGAAACTATTCGTTTCGTTTCAGAAACCTGAAAACATAAAATTGTAAGAGCGAGTGTGATGGATGGGTCACAGTTCGGTATGGTGATTACAGAGTGACCGCGGACCGAGAGGTAACGAGGCAATGAGCACCGTAAGGCAAGAGGAACGAACAGAGGAGTCCGGCAGCGCAGAGTGTGGGCCCAGGTCAGCCAATCCGTCAGGACGTCCGCGGAGCGAAGCATCACGGGTGGCTCTGCTGGAGACGGCTTATGGACTTATGGTGGACCATCCGCTGTCTTCCATATCGACGCAGCAGATCGCCAGCAAAGCGGGAGTTAGTACGGCAACGGTATATCGCTGGTGGGCGACAAAGGAAGCGTTGCTGCTGGATGCTTTTCTGCACGTCAAGGAACAGCGACCACCGATCTCCCAGGACGGGAAACCGCTGGATCGGCTGCGGGAGCACATTGTGGGATTCGGGAAGTCGACAGCGGGCAAACAGGGGCGGGTGGTGGCCCGGCTGCTGGCGGCGATCCAGGAGGACGAGAAATTAAGGGAGGGGTTTATTCAGCGGCTGTACCTGCCCCAGTGCGGAAGGGTTCGCGCGGTGGCGCAGGAGGCCGTGAAAGCCGGTGAATTACCTTCCGGTACAGACGTAGACCTGTTCCTGGATTCGATCTTTGGCACCATATTGACGCGGCTGCTGCTGCGGCATGAGGCGATCCATGCAGCTGACGTTGAGAAGATCTTCGATTTTGCCGTGGCGGGTGCGTGGGGATTCTGGCCCGCAGCCCGTTCCCAAGCGAGTTCCAAGCACCACAGGTAGGGAGGCGAGGGCGGGTAGGGCTGGCGCGGAGTGGAAGATTCTATTCTTATTTCACGCGGCCTTCGGCAGGACCTCGAATGTGCGTTGGTCGGTTTCCGATGACGGTGTTTCCGCGCACAGTCACAGTGATAGGAGCAGAGTCTCAGCACGGTGGACTTTCCTCGCCGGGTTTGGCTCCAATTGGGACTTGCCTTGCACCTTCACTTGTCTTGTTACGTTCGATACGATACGCGCACCGGCTTGCGCAGGCCAGGCGTAGGACCACGAGAGGGTGTAAAACTCTGAACTTGACCTTGCGGACAGGCCAGGAAGGCTGAAGGTGTCGGACAGCGGGAAACTCCCTTCGCCTTCCTTGAACTTGCTACTGCATTGGCCGAAACCCGTCAAGGCTGGTACAAGCGCGGCGATTGGCGCGGCCTTGACGGCTCCCGATCCAATGTCGAAGACCCCTCCTAACAAGAAGGCGAAGGGAGCGGCACGCCCGGAGTCTTGCAAGCGGTAAGACTTGTCTGACACCAGAATTCGTCGGTCAAGTCGCGACTATCTCTGGTTTTTACGACCTCCTCAATTCAGCCGAGTCCGCCACCACGTGCCAAGGTTATAGATTTACTGGCAAATGATCTGTGAATTCACAAGCAGGTGACTGCCTGTAGCGCCATGTCCCTTCCAAAGCGCAAGCTTAGTTTCTTGATGTCTGGAGAACCTGCGAACCTTTCGCCTGGAAATCGGAAGCTTCACGACGGATCAGTTCCTGCATGGATAGTGAGTTGATTCTGCCACGCCTGCCCGTAGCTTCGTTCCACCAGCGGCCTGAATACAGCCAGATTGATAGCGGGCCTATCCTGGCTCGCCATCTAGTGACAAATACTACTGGACACCCCTGACCTGCCAACTGATGGAGATCTCTGTTCCGGCGGTCACCGGCCGCCATGGGTGGCCGAAAGCGCTCTGAACTGGGATGCCCGTAGGAATCTGCGGGTCGCGTGCTGGAACTATACAATTTGGATATCATCTGAATCACAAGAGGCCAGCTCTGAGCCATGATGCGTAAGACCTCCGCTTACGACTTGCAATCGGAAGGCCAAGCCGCTCCAGTTTCCGAGTGCTTGAACCTGTTGAAAGCAGAATCGAATCAGTCACAGCGAGAAGCTGCCGGTTCGCCCGCTTTTCAACATCCTGTCCCGTCTGCGTTATTTCACGCTGTTACATAGGCGTTCAACATAGCCGATTGCAAATCACTGATTGATATGATCTTGTGGTCGACAAGGATCACGATCGAGCAGCGACCTGAGCCGTCACTTCACCCACCTGCCCCCAGATCGCCCCAGTGCATCCCTGCATCTCCTAAAGCGAATGGGGCCGTTAGGTACGTTTCACACGATGTGAAAACGAATGACTTCGCGTCTCAGCGGCTTGGATCAGAAGCGTATTCCCCATCACATTCCTATCCGGCGGCACGATTGCCGTTGGATAGTCAAAGCTATGCCCGAACAGCCATCACCGATTTTGTCGCCCATGCAACGGGCCATTCGCGTTTTTGTTTTTTCCACATTTCGCGATATGCAGGCGGAACGCGATGAACTGGTGAAGCGCATCTTCCCGCAACTCCGCAAATTGTGCGAAAGCCGTCGGGTCACCTGGGGCGAGGTCGATCTGCGCTGGGGCATGACCGACGAGCAGACGTGAGACTGCAAGGTGCTGCCGATCTGCCTCGAAGAGATTCACTGCTGCCGTCCTTACTTCATTGGCTTGCTGGGCGAGCGGTATGGCTGGTGCGGACGAAATCCCACCCGCGCTCATTGAGAAGGAGTCGTGTCTGGCCGAGCACCACGGCTAGGGTGCGAGCGGCAACGGCTGACGCGGAGTGCAGATTTCGTTTTGCATTTGGCGCTGACGTGGGCAGGGGCCAAAGGTGCGTGCGTTGGTCAGTTTCCCATGGCGGGGTATCTCGTACTGATCACGCAAATCGATATCGGCGTGGTCTTCCCGATACCAGTCCAGGCTTCCAGGCCGATCGCATCATCTAGGTATTGCCTGTGCCCCCAGAATTCTTGTAAGTCTGCCCAGGTCGCCGCGCAGTAGATTCAGGTTTCGATCATTCCGAGGGAGGTCGTTTTCCCCTCTTCTGCTTTAGGTCCGAGAACCTCGCGCATCACAACGGCGAGATCCCGCAATGCTTGTGCGCCATCGCCGTGATAGGTCGAGCCATGCATGATGGCAAGCGTCTTCGGTTCCTGCTCCGCCAAGCTTTCGAGCACGCGACCGGTGTGATGCGTGTAGGGAACGTAGTTGGCAAACGGACCAGCTTCCGATTCCAGCAGTGCGTCTTTACAGCGTTCCATGATGTCGTGCTCCGTTGTTGGTTCGCGGTGGCCCCATTGATGGAACAGGTCGGAGCAGAAAAGCGTTTTTTGCGATTCTTCGCACAGAACGCCGGCGTCCCACCCGTGGGGCACATGGGGCGTGGGAAGGAAGCGAAAACGGTACCGGCCGGTCAGCAAGATATCGTCCCGGGTCAAGACACGGGCCGGCCGTATTGAAAAATCGTTGACACTCACGAGAGCGCCCACCAAGCCGCACACCGGCTGTGCGGCCGGCGCCAGTTCGAGCCATTGGTTTAAAGCCCCACATTCATCCGACTCGAAGTGGCTGAATCCGATGTGCCTGAGTGTCGAGAGATCTATGAGACGCGAAACCTCCTCGCGCAATACAGGAAACATGCTCCGCAGTCCTGCGTGGAAGAGTAGCGGTTCGTCATCTCTGACCAGGAAGTGACTAAACTCCAGATTGATCTCGGGAACGAAAACCGAGATGCGGTACACATCGGGTGCGATTTCGGTGATATCGGCCATGCAATCTCTTTCTTCTGCCCCGCAGACCAAAGCGTGTCCTTGCCGGAATGCCCGACAGGATGCGCCGACAGAGCAGATTCTTGTTGAGTATAGACAAAAACAATGTGATCGTGGGACGCCCGATGAGGGTCGTCACTCTGCCGATCGGTTATTTTTCTTAACGCAGGCTTGGGGCACTACCGGCCGTTTTCCTTCGTTCAATTTCCTTGGTTTAATGGCTATTGGCAAATTTATCCATTTTGCTGATTGATGACGACGTAGAGCTGGGAGCGCTGATGAAGGAGTACTTCTCGGCGAAGGGCATCACGCTCGCGTGCGCGTATTCGGGTGAAGCAGGCTTGAATCAAGCGCTGGAGACCGGCTTCGACCTGGTGCTGCTGGATGTGATGTTGCCGCACTTGGATGGCTTCTCGGTGCTCGAGGGGCTGCGGCGGAGAAGTTCGGTTCCGGTGATCATGCTGACCTCACGCACGGAACAGCAGGCTCGCATCCAGGGATTGAATGCGGGGGCGGACGATTATTTGCCAAAGCCGTTCAGTCCCGATGAGTTGCTGGCGCGCATACAGGCGGTTTTGCGGCGGGCGGGACGGACGCCCGCGCTGAAGCCCGAAGTGCTGGAAGCGAACAGCGTGCGAATCAATCCGGCCAGCCGAGAGGTTTTCTATGAGGGCACGCCGGTAGAGGTCACGTCGATTGAGTTTGACATTCTGGAGGTACTAATGCGGTCGGCTGGACGGGTAGTTTCGCGCGACGATCTGGCAAAGTTTCTTTATAACCGTCAGGCCAATCCACTGGAGCGGGCGCTGGACGTGCATGTCAGTCATCTGCGAAAGAAACTGGACCGGGACCGCAATTTAATTCGCACGGTGCGGGGGGTCGGTTACCTTTTCTCGCCGGGCGACGTGTATTCCATAGACCCGGATCAAGCGTGATGAGGTCCATATTCGTCAAGATTCTGTTGTGGTTTGCCGCCACGCTGCTGGTTTGCCTGGCCGCTTCCACGATGATCGCTTTTCATCACAGGCTGGCACCGGGACGGCACGATTTTTTTTCGCGGTCAGTTTCCTTTCAGCTGGACGGGGCGCGCAGGGCTTATGAATCCGGCGGACGCGCGGGGCTTCAGGAGTACTTTGCGCGATTGCAGCAGTTCTTTCCCGGATCGTATATGCTGCTGGACCAGAGCAATCACGATCTGGAGACGGGCGCAGACCGTAGCGATCTGCTGAAGGAGGTCCGGCCGCGTCGTTGGAGCCTGGAAGGGCGCGCCGTGATGGCCTGGCCCTCACACGACGGGCGGTACCGGATGGTGGTGGACACGGTTATTCCCAGCGGGCCATGGAGTCCCCTCACGTCCTATCTGTGGATTGTAGCGGCGATGGTGCTTTTCTGCTACGTGCTGGCGGTGTATCTTGCCTCGCCCGTGCGCCGCCTTTCCCAAGTGGTCGAGCGGTTTGGCAACGGCGATCTTCAGGTTCGGGCCAACACTAAGCGGCGGGACGAATTCGGTCAGCTTGCCGCGGCATTCAATATCATGGCGGAGCGTATTGAAACGCTGCTGACGGCAGAGCGGCGGCTGCTGCAGGATGTGTCACACGAACTGCGTTCTCCTCTGGCGCGGCTGGAGTTCGCCGTGGAGCTGGCTCGCAACAATCCGGACCGTGAACGCTCTTTTGCGCGAATCAGTAAAGAGATCGACCGCTTGAGCAAACTGGTTTCCGAGCTTTTGCTGGTGACGCGAGCCGAGGGTGACCCGGGCTCGCGGCAGATGGGCGAAATTGCGCTGGCCGATCTCCTGCGGGGTGTTGTGGAAGACAGCGGCGTGGAATCAGAGGCACGGGGCTGCAAACTGGCGCTTTCGACCGCGGCGCCGGCGGTAGTGGTGGGAGATGGCGAGCTTTTGCGCAGAGCCGTAGAAAATGTTCTTCGCAATGCGATACGGTTTGCTCCCTATGAAACCGCCATCGAGGTGGGGCTGGAAGTTTCCGGGGACACAGCCGTGATCACGGTCCGGGACTATGGCCCCGGCGCCCCGGCAGAGAAGTTGTCGAGTTTGAGCAAACCATTCTTCCGCGTGGAGGAGGACCGCAACCGGAACAGCGGAGGCGGCGTGGGGCTCGGGTTATCGATTGCGGAGCGCGCGCTGAAGGTCCACGGGGGAGAATTGCAGGTGCGCAATGCTTATCCGGGCCTGCTGGTGACGATGGAACTGCCGATCATGCGGCAGCAGCAGACCGTGGCTTTGATGTAGCGGCGTGCGGCCGGTCACCTCGGAGAAAGCCCTCCATAATAGAGAGATGGAAGATGTTCTAACGATTGCCGGACGGACGTTCCACTCCCGCCTGTTTGTCGGCACGGGTAAATACCGCAGCAAGCAACTGATGGCGAGGTGCCACGCTGCATCCGAGACGGAAATGGTGACGTTGGCGGTGCGGCGGGTAAACCTGACGGACCGATCAAAGGAATCGGAACTTGACTATATCGACCGGGAGAAGATCCATATTCTGCCCAATACAGCAGCCTGTTATACGGCCGATGAAGCGGTGCGGACGGCGCGCCTGGCGCACGAGGTGGGGCTGTCGAACTGGATCAAGCTGGAAGTGATTGGCGACGAGAAGACATTGTTTCCCGACAACGAGGGACTGCTGGAGGCCACCCGCATTCTTGTGAAAGAGGGTTTTGTTGTGCTTCCGTACACTACCGATGATTTAGTAAACGCCCGTAAACTTGTGGACGCGGGCGCTTCGGCGGTTATGCCTTTGGCGGCGCCGATCGGGTCCGGGTTAGGGATTCAAAACCTGACGAACCTGAAGATTTTGCGGGAGGCGATTACGCAGGTTCCCCTGATTGTAGACGCGGGCGTGGGGACTGCCTCCGATGCGGCGGTGGCGATGGAGTTGGGGTACGATGGCGTGCTTCTGAATACTGCAATCGCGGAGGCGGAAGATTCCGAACGCATGGCACTGGCGATGAAGCTGTCGGTTCAGGCCGGGCGTGCCGCTTTCCTGGCGGGACGCATGAAGAAGCGGGAATATGCGAGCGCCAGCAGTCCGCTGGTGGGCACGATTGCATAGCGTGAGCTTGCAGAGAAGGTCGGCGTAAGGGCTCCCAGCGGTTGTCTGAAAAGGGTCATGTTGATTGGACGTTGCGCCAAGAAGGGCTGGGGTTTGTGAGGCGGCGCAGCATCAGGCGACCCATGCCGAGATAGAGCCAAGCTTCGCTCGTCTCCGGCCAGTGTTCGTAGTCTTTACTCAAGCGCCGGTTTCTACCCAGCCACGCGAAGGTGCGTTCGACTATCAAGCGGCGTTTTAAAACGTGAAGGCGGGCATCGGCGATGGCTCTTGGTCAATGGGACACCGCAACCAGCGGCGTGGCTTTTGCACAATCTCCTGTTCCAGATGCTGCGCAGTCATCCATTGCCGGAGTCGCTCGCTGCGGTAGCCCATGTCCATCCACACGTGTTTCAGTCTGGGAAAGTTGGTTAGTATGTGGTCGAGCACTTCGCAGGCTCCCTCGCGATCGGCAAGATCAGCTTCCTGCACGACCGCATTCAGCAGGAAGCCTTGGGTGTCGACCAGGAGATGGCGCTTGCGCCCACTGAGTTTTTTACCGCCGTCATAGCCACGGGGGACCACCGCACTCGGTGGTCTTGGCCGACTGACTGTCCTGACCCATAGGGCTGGTCGAAGCGAGTCTCACGGCTCCGCCGCTCTGAGCTGAGACCACGCCAGCCCCGGCGGCCACGACCACCAACAGGAAGGTTCCCCACATCTCTGCGAAGAGCCTTCGCCATTCGTGGCTACGATCCAGGAAGTCGGGCGCCCTTTGCCGCCTAAGCATGCGCTTGGCCTGCGCTCCAACGTCCTGGTCCCTTCTGCGTGGTTGCATGTCCCCTTCTTTCTGATCGGGTAGCTATTCTCAAATGCTTTAGCAAGCAAACGATCTGCTAAACATCTCGATCGAAGCGGGCCGCCCAGTTGACAGCACCCGTTCTCCTGATCCCGCAAAAGACAAGGCGCAGATATTTATTTCTGTTGAGCCCCGTGGACAAGAGGTCTAACACCAAATAAATAGCCTGCTCTTACGGCGAAATCGCCGCGTTGCTTCGTGAGTCCCTGCCTGACTCCCGCCACTCCCTTTGACTTCCTGCGTGAGGCGGAATCCTGAACAGGTGCTATTTAGCTGAGTCCACGGTCGTCGGACTCGCGGTGTTGGTCTGGGGGTAGGAGGACCATTGGTTTTCCCCCTTGGGAATCTTTTCCTTAATTTGTGAACTGCGCTTTTTTCCGAGTTCCTTTGCCAATGAATCCGCCTGTTCCTGAGACATGGTGGTACCCAGCGTTGTCGTGTCCAATTGCCCACGTGTCTCCCGAACCTGGGTAACTGGGTCATCAATATAAACCCACTGCTCGCCTGGCCGCCATGGCCCTTGCCCTTGATTCCAGGGCCCGCGAGCGCTTGCTCCATCGGACATATTGAAATATAAGTGCGTGAAACGTTGCTCGCCTTGCAGAATACCCGGCGGGAAATTAGGCTGTACGGACTCTAGAGCCGCGCCAAACATTTGAAAATGTGCGATTTCTCTGGCCATAAGGAACTGCAGGCTCTCCCGAACCAGAGGATCATCGGTGAATTGAAGCAAGTATTCGTAGACAATTTTAGCTCGGGACTCCGCAGCCATATCGGATCGTAGGTCAACGGTCAAATCACCATTCGAGTTCACATATGATCCTTGCCACGGCACGCCTTGACTGTTTGTAGGCGTCGGCCCTCCTCCTGAAAGAGCCGCAAACTGCGGGCTCACCATGGCCTCGTGAATTATG
>DATIMM010000022.1:0-19349 GCA_035475295.1 Bryobacteraceae bacterium | reverse complement strand
CCATTACAAGGCTGCGGCCACGGTTGAGCCGAATCTCTATCGCTTGATCATGCGCCGCCGCTGGCTGCCTACTCTCCGCCCAAGGCCTTACCCTCACCTCCAAAAACTGCGGCCCTTCGGTTTCCCTTAGCCGCTTCTTCCGCTCGTAAAACTGCCACGCCCGCAGACCATGTCCCCGGCAAAACCCGGCTATGCTCTTACCACTCTGCTGCTGTTCGGAAATTAAACCGCGCCACTTCGCCCTTGCTTGCTCTCTCTGCTCATCCATCTCTTCACACTGATCTATCCGAGCAGCGTAGACAAGATGTGGTTTACTTAGCGCTCACGATACGGCGCCGCCCGGCGACTCTGCATCGGAATGAAAACCGCCGTTTAGCACGTGTGCGAACGTGATCTTAGCCTAGCCTAGAGCAGATTGCCGCTCTTCTGTTGGATACTCACTGGCTCTCTTCGGCGTATCGAATAGCAACGCGGGCCGGCTAAATTCTCGACAAGGCCGAACCGGTGAATGAAAAAACGTGCGGGTCACACCCATGAAGCCGGCTTGTGAAGTGCGTTGCCATCCGCCCGGATTACCGGGTCGGGGAATTGAGAAGCGGCGAGATCACTGATGCCGATGCGTTTGATAAAGCTCGCAAACCTGCCCAAGATCGCGGGTAGGATTCGCCACGGGTGAAAGCAGTCCGACCGGCTTTTTCAGGATTTGCGAAACGATTCGGATAGGCTCAACAAGATCGCTGTCGTTCGATAAAATCGCCGCCACGTCGAAATGATTCTGAAAAGCATCGAGCAACAAATGCGATGCGAGGTTAACGTCGCTGCCCTTTTCTTCGACCTTAAGGACGTTAACAACATCAGGCCAAGGTTGTGGGAGCGTGACACGCGGTCGGAACTCGGGCGGCTTTACCAGCGCCGCGAATTTCTCGGATGTCAGAAACGATCCCATATGGATCGAGATCTCGGGAATGGTCTGCAGAGCATCAAGATAGATCTGCTGACGCGCCGGTGCCGTCGGATCAACCCGGCCAGACACCCGCGCGGTGTAATACTTGACAGCGACGACTACGTTCGCGGGATTGAGTACCGTCTCGGCGAGTTGCTTGATATTGAGCCATTTCAAGGCAGGTCTTTTTTCGACAAGCCTGAAGTAGAGATTGAAGCCGTCAACGTAAACAATCGTGCGCACAAGAGCGGTCACCCTAAAAAGCAAAGGCCGCAGAAGCTCGCGCCTCTACGGCCCTTGAGCCGGCAGCACGCTGCCGACGGGTTAAATTTCTTCATAACCCATGGCACCTTCGAATCGCAAGTCCCGACATAATATTCTTCCTCATCAGAAGTGTCCTAAGTCGCTGAAACAGGATGGGATCTGTTGTAGTGGCAAAAGGGCAACAGCGTTGAACACGGGATTCGCCCCGAAACGCTGTTCCCCATTTATATATTCATATGACTGCCATCCCGGCGTCCATCGCAGTGGCCACCCACACAGCTGGTCAGAACGGTGTGCCGGGACGTCGTGAATGGAATCCAACAATACATGTAAGCAATTAATAATAGTTGGCGGGGAGAGTGGGATTCGAACTCTGACGTATCCAATAGAACCTGCAAGTTGCAGATTCCGCGTTGCCGTGAGTGCCGTCCCCACCATAAATCCCGTGCCGCATTGCCCACCATTGCCCACGGACGGCTCGGTGCCTAATCACGAGGATACCGGCCGACCACCATCAGAGCGCGCCGTTCTACGACTCGCTTGTCTATATTGAGTCGAAGCAATCGAGCTGTCACTCGGCCTTGCGCCGTGAGGGGCTCGATCACAAAACCTCGCAGCTCGAAATGCTGAGTCCAATCTTGCTCTCGCGGATTGAATAACGAAACAAATTCGCCTGTTTCCAAATCGATGGAGCCGATGTCGGTACCCTTCCAAAGGTTGCATCGTAGGCAGGCGTAGGCGAGATTCTCCACGCTGGACGAACCTCCGTGTTTGCGAGCGATGACATGATCTACGTGATGTGGCGAGTACGCATCGTCTTCATGTAAAAGACAGTACTCACATCGATGCTTTGCGCGGGTTGCAACGAACTGCCGAAGTTCGTCCGAGATCTCACTGGGCAAGCGACGTGTGTTGACGGGCTCGTGCTTTGGCCAAGATGAGGATGTGTTCGATCTGCAGGTAATCCTCAAGCTCCGACTGCTCTTCGGTCGAGATGCTCCCGTCTTTATTTTTCGCGACTAGCTCCGCAACTCGCACCGCCGTTTCCCTCGACGGACGAAAAGCCACAAGCGCCTCCGGCGTTGTACCAGCCGCGAAGAAATCAACGATTTCATCGTATGATTTTGTTGTGCTCATCCTCGCTATTCACTATAGCCTGAAATGGGAGCACTCGAGGAGATCAGCGGAACGGACTTGGTGAACGCCGGGATGGTTTCGCAATGACGGATGATCCGGTAGGAAGCCAAGTGTCGCTTTCGATGGATCAGTAAACCCTTCCGGACAAGGGCGGATTTATTTCCCGTCAGATGTTCTGGACTGCCAATCTCACCAGAGCTGACATGCATCCATGTGACTGCTGTCGAGGCGGTCTCCAGACAGAAACTCACGCGTTCCGACGTCCTCTCTTGGTTACTGATCCACCGCCGTTCGGCTACCTAGCAAGCTGTAAGACGCGCTCCGGTAGTCTCCACTTCATCGTGGTGCGACGATTCCATCTTTTTTGCCTACAACTCTGCTTGCCGGGCCTGATCAAGTAGACTCACACTTGCGTTGGCCAGAATAGAGCACCTACCCAATGTGATCAGGTTCCATGTCACTAAGTGCAACTGGAAAGCAAAATGCCATGCAGAAGTTGCTGCCACTTATTACCGTTGAGACAACGCGATGGGTTACGACAAACCGGTAACATATTTCAACTACAGCAAAGATGCAGAAAACGGCGAAACGCAATCTAGAGCTTGCTGGATTTCCTGCCGACGAAATCAGCGTCGCAAGACGGCCTTAGGTGTATGATGGCGGCTCAATGGACCTCATGCAGCAACTCGGGAATGTGGGTTGGCTGCTGGGCCCGTTATTTATTTTCTTGATCTTAAGAATGAGGAAGCAATTCAATGTCGCTATAATCGCGAGGCCGATCGACTGGAAGGTGGAGACTTCTTCCACGATGTTCAAGGCCACCCTGCCCTCCAGATGCTGCTTTCTATGCGCCGCGCCAAAGCCTTATTCGAAGCAGCTAAGGAGTTGAAGCAGCGCTACGACCAGCTCCCTGCGGATCGGCGGAATTCGGACAGGCCGTTCTCACAGGCGCTCGCAGTCCTGCAGCTCGACGGAATGCCCGTTATGCGCAATGGTCTAAGACAAGATATCTCCGTAGACGAGCTACTCAGCCAGCCCGAGTTTGTCGATGCACCGCCCGAGTATCGAGATCTGTGTCAGATCGTTCTGGTGGTTCCCGGCATCGACTCACTGGCGGACTCCGGAATCGCCACCGCGTCGCAACCCGCTTCGTTCGCGCGCCAACTGTTCCGAACGCTCGGCTGCGCGCACTTGCGGCCTCAAATGACATTTTCTAGAAGGACTGGGTCTTGCATCTCGGCGGGCCAGTTGACGGCGAATGGAGAGGTCATTGATGTTTACTATCTAACGCGATCATCCGAGACGAAGCGAGAGTTCGTGGATTTTCGAAAAGACGATATCTGGAAGGCGCTCACGCTTTCCGTTGACGCGGCAGCAGCGGTGGGCGCACAGGTAAAAGAGGTGCTGCGCGAAGCGAGGCAGGCTTATCGAACTGCTTCGAATGGCATAGCAACCGGCGACAGTGGTGCATCGCCAATCGATGAGATGAATTACGACGAAGCCACTCAGCATCTCGTTAAGGAACTCGCAAGGCTTTGAGCGACATGATGGCTAACGATCTGAGTCAATTGGAACTTCTGGCCGCACACGCATGTCGCGCCAGCTGTTGGGCGGAAGCTTCCGTATACTGCGAACGATACCTGGATGCGTGGCGCACATCCGGGGATCTCGCGACCAAGCCCTGGCGCGTGAGCGAGAACAGACTCCCGTTCCTCACGAAACTCGGCCAAACGATCGCGACGATGCATGACAAGGGGTTCCTACACGGAACTCTCTTACTCGAGAACATCACACCAGACGGAGCGCTGAAGAATTTTACCCGCAGCCGGAGCACCGATCCGGAATTCAATGCGCGAGTCAAGGACCTTTCACAATCGGGAACTGCGGCAGGAGTAGAAGCACTTAAATCCGGCATAGACGCCCTCGTCAAAAATCGCAGACATGTCGGCGCCGGTTTGGCGGATCGCCTGGATGACCTCCGGCCGCTGCGTCATCAACTCAACGCGGAAGAGTGGTCGGCTTTTGAGGCGGGGTACAGCGGTACAGCACGGTTCGATGTATTCGGAGCCTTGAGCCGGGAGAGCGGCAAAGAGGCCGATTATCCAGCGCTGCGGCTGCGAGCGCCATCTCTGACTATTCGCATGTGTGCCCACCTGGTTCGCGAGCAGGGCTTCGCTGTCGCAGCCGATGAGATCAGCCGGGATATCGGAGTGGGTGAGCGATCGAAGGAGAGGGATCTGGACATTCCGCTTGATCAGGACGAGGACGAGGATGAAGGCGAGAGCGGCGCGCCGCAGAGAGGGGAATTCGAACTCTCGGATGCTGTTCTTGCGCACGTCCGCCACCGCGACTGGTTCAGGGCGGCCTCCGCTCTTCGGATGGAGCTCGACACTGCGGAACTGCAATCGCCGGAATCTCCCTATTGCCTGTTTCTTGCGGCGCAATACGCAAAGATGCTTCTGCAATGCGCCGAATTCCTGCCACAACAAAAGCGGCGGCTAGCGATCGAGGTCCGCGATTTGGTGTTGGATTACGGCGAATTGATCCTGGATAGCGCCGCACGGGAACGCGGAACACCAGGATCCGGTGCGAGCAACGCTAACAACCTCGGTTGGGCAGCCGTGAAACTCAGTCATGGGATCGAGGACGGCGAGTCTCTACTACGTTCCGGCCTAGAACTGCTGGAAAGAGCTGTCGACGCCGCGCCGCGGGCGGTAGCTCCGGAGTCGTACTCGATTTACGCCAATAACCTCGCTATGGCGTGCCGCGATCTTTCTGAGTTCGACAGCGAGAATCAAGCAGCTCTCCTGCGCCGCGCGGCGGATCTGATGCGCGAAGTGCAGTCGATCGATCGCGAGTTCCTGAAATCTCGTAGCCGCGCCCGGCGGTCGATTGGCCAGACACTCTACATCGACCTCGCAAATCTTTCACGAGTTTGCCTAGGGCTCGGGATAGCCACGTACGACGCGAAGTGGATCAACCGCAAGCCGCTTGCATCGGCCCGCTGGTTTCGTGAGGCACTGGATACAGCGCTGGAATCCAGGCAATTCGCTGCGCAAATAGACCGCATCGAGAATATCGCCGACGCAGATATCCTTGCGGCCCAGATTTACCTCTGGCTTTGCCGGCAGTACATGACAGAGCGGCGCTGGGCAGGCGGCGACCTCACGCGCGCGTTCTATGAGTGGCTTTGCGAGTTTGCCGGGGGTTGGGTCAACACCGGACAGTTCGTGCGCGACTGCGCGGCGAGCGCACTCGAGCATCTCTGTCGCGCTGCCTACGTCGGAATCGACCGAAACCCTAGTGTTTTGGTTGAAGTGATAGACAGCATGGTCGCACTCTGGGCCCTCAGCATGTGGAACGAAGGCATTCCAGTTGACGTCGGTCGTCATTCGCTCCTGACCCTACTCGAAACTCTCCGGCGGGTTGATGAAAATGGCATGCTCGACCGGTTCATCGGCGAACCGGACCAGATTCGCGACGTTGGGCGGTACCTGAAGCAGATCCTGGTCCTCGACTGCTTTCAAGCTGGGCTGTGCGGCACAAACGAGCTGGGAGCGGCGCACCGCGCGTTGGATCAGATTAGCTCCGGAGCGAGCATACCCCGCGCGCTCGCACGTCCGTACCGGACCGCTATCCAGTTCGATGAGAGCGGGTCCATGATTTCGCTGAACGGCTTAGTTCTCGAGCGGCGCGCGAATTGTCTGAGTCTGCGTTTGGCTTCTCTCCGTCGCGACGTGAGTATCGAGGGGCTACATCTGCTCGATGCAGAGTGCGTCCTTAAGGAAGCCGAATTTCTAAGATCTCTGAGTGCGCAAAGCGATTGGGCACCTCCAACCGATGATGAACTGGGGCGATTTACCGGGTCGCAGCGCAGTTTTGCAGGGCACGCTTATGGCGTTCGGGTCGCCAATCGGTCTGCACATTCTGCGTCTACCAACGGGCAGCTGGCCGAGTTGGTTGCTTAGATTAGCTGTCACGGGCAGTGCTGTCGGCCCATTGCGGCTCACGCTCGGGTTCATCGGCACTTATGACCGTGAGAGCGGAACGCTCGGCAGCGACTTTCCTGCTCGCCTCCGTCGCGCTGTTGACGTGCTGGTGTTCGGGTCCGAAGGCGTAACCTTGGAAATCGCGGCGCTTTTCCCGGACGCCCCAGTCGATGTCAGCGTCGGGGGCGACCGCGCCGCCCCAGAGATTCACATCGGCGCCGGTGAGATCACGATGCTGCTCAAGAGCACGCCGCGCATAACCTCCGCAGACGTATTCTGTGCGGTGAGCAGCAGTCACCCAGATTTGGCCACGTGGTGCGGGACCTCATTTCACCGCCTCGCACCGAGCATCGCGTTCCCCGCAGGTGCACTTCAGATGTATACGCCGCTGTTCTTTTTCACAGACCGGCTAAGCGCGGAGGCGACAACGTTGCTGAACGAGGGAAGCATACACGAGATTGTGCTCGCGGGCATGGCGACAACGTCGGCGGCTACCGTGGAACTTCTACTCACACTTTACGATCCGCGACGCGAGTTGCTCTGGTTTGTCGACGAGAGCCAAGCCGAGGCCGCAAAAGCGGTGCTGCACCAGTTCAAGGCTCGTCTTTGGTCGGTGCCGGGATCAACACATCTGCTGGCGGCGGCCGGATCAGTAACACTGGGCTACCGTATTGAAGACTTCGTACAGTTGGTTATCGTGCGGCGCGAGCTAAGTACGACTGCCGTTCAGATGGCTCTCGACCTTGCCGCGCTACGGCGATGGGATTCCGAATCCGTACCGGTGGCGCTAGATGGCCAGATCGCATATTTGAATGTTAAAGGCAATAACATGATCACGCGCCTGGGCGCCAGCGTGCGAGGTGCTGCCACGTTCGACGAGTTTGCTGAGCTGTACTTTGAGAAATATGAAACTTCGCCCATGGGCAACATGCTGCTGCGCCACGAAAGCGCTGATGACGGTTTGCTCCGGGCGGTAACGCCGTCGCTTCCGCGACGCCCAGCATTGCTGTTCAATCCGGACAAACCGGATCTCGCCGCACTCGTTCCGTATGCCAGGATTCTCGGAGCATTTATGATTCCGGCAAACCAAGCCGGTCTGGAAATCCTGCGCCGGTTGAGTCCTGAAGCTGTCTACGTTTCGGAGGACACGGCGGTTCCAAGCGGCGAATGGACCCCTCACTCGCTATCGGCGGACCCGCTCAGCCTGGCGAAGGACCTCCAGGACTTAGTGCGCTTGCAGCACGAGCGTGTGATTTCTTCGCTCGCTGAAAGTCATCCGCATCTTTTGCCCAGCCGAGTCTTGCTCGAGGAGATGCGGCCGGCTAAATATCTCGTCCTAGCGATGCTTAGCGCCAACGATGGGGCTTGGGCTTATGTTGCTGCTAATTATGCGGCGTCGGTCCGCGCGCCCTTATATTTGTTCGAATTGCCGTCCACGGACCTCTCCGAATCAGCGCTCAGAGCAAAGGTGGACCGCTTGCGAGATCGGCGAAGTCGATCCCTTGGCGCGGCATCAGACGACTCCGAACAAGTGCCCGGCGACTCACACGCGACGTCGCGCTTGTCCGAGGATATAGCCGCGCTCGCGCCTGCCTACATCGGCTTTGTCTCGCCGCGCGCCGATTATCCGATCGAATTGGCCGGATCTCCCGCGCTCGGGGCGCGGTTCGCGATTGGTCGCCTCGTCGGGCCCGACCTCGATTCCACGTGCCTGCTGATTGCCCAAGCGGCACTGAGCGAGGAATCGGATCGGCCAGCGCGGATTCGCGCGATAGTGGCGGAAAGCCACGACGCGGTACCCAGTCGTGTTCTACCGGGGGCGCGCGAGGAGGCTCGAGTGTTAGCGGCTCTGCTTAAATCGCAACCCGACGTGGATTCTCAACTGGTTACGGGCGCGGACGACAGGTCGCGATTTCTCAGTCGTTTACCCGAAGTGGACATAGTACACTTTGCTGGCCACGGTGAATATACGTCAGGAGATCCGAAGCGCACGGGCCTCGTGTTCAAGGAAGGTATCTTGAATCCCGAAACAATCCAGGACGCGCTCGAAGGTCGTCCGATCGTGTTTGCCAATGCATGCGACACAGGCAGGATCTCGAATGGTGAGAGTGTGCGCCAGCACTGGACCGGACTGGCTGCTTCGTTCATCCACCGGGGTGCTGTCAATTACCTCGGCAGTCTCTGGCCTGTTTTTGATGACGGGTCTCGCAGGTTCGCCGAAGTGTTCTATCGGGAGGTTTGCGCCGGCAGAACAGTGGGTGACGCGGTTTTTGCGGCTCGTGTGGATGCATACGCACGGGGTGATGCGACCTGGGCGGCATTTGCGTTGTTCGGTTGCCCACGCGTTCGACTAAGACCAAGCGGTATTGTCTAAAGGCGACTCTGGTGTTTGCCGAAGCATGCATGGCGGTGAGCCGAATTATCAGATCTAGGTCGAGAAGAGCAGGAGTCCTGATGCGTGTACGTTCCGGATCACAGCTTGTCCGGCGAAAGGCTTGGACTTGAGATGAAGTCTTGTCGGCCAGCGTAGAATCTTCAAATTCAGCAGTTAAAGCTATCGACGGGCGCTATTGCCCAAAAATCCTCAGATTGATCCAACACACTTTTTAGGTCCTCGGTTGCAGTCGGTGTACGCTGGGCCTTACAGACGGGTGGAATGCAATTGGATTTGAAGACTGTGACCCAAGATGGGGATGCGGAACAGCTTCTGCTCTACATTTCTGGGCAGAAACCGGCGCTGCATGCGCATGGCTTTTATCGCAATAGCCAGGGGCAAGATGAAGTCGAATGCGAAGTGCTGTTGGAGCCCGAGGCGCTAGTTTTCGAACAAGTACTAGACGGCATTAGCGCACGCAGTCTTGGCTTCCGCGGGGCTACGGCGAGTTGGCCGGCCAAGAGCTAGATGCAGTCAAGCGAATAGGAGGTGAACTTTTTAACGCGTTGCTGCGCAGTAAGATTGGGCCGCTCTACCTTAAGGCCGTTTCGAAGGCCAAAGACCAAGGAAGCGGAGTGCGTATTGTGGTGCAACCTCAGACCGAAGATGCGGCCGCGCTGCCTTGGGAGACCCATCGCGATCGGTGTTGCCTCGGCTTCATCGTCGGCCTCAGCACCAATAGGCCAATAGGGACAACGCTCGTCCTTCGGATTGAGGACCCAATCCCCACGTTTTTCGGAAAAGAATTCCTGGATGTACTCGCGATCCGGATCGAAGATAATGGCGACTTCCGCGCGCGCTTCAATCTGCGAAACGATCTGCCGGACGAGGGTTGATTTACCGGTGCCAGTGTCCCCGGCGATCTGAATGTGGTGCGCTTCTTTGTCGCGCTGAATGACTAGATCCCGGCCAGAGTCGCCAGCCTTCAGGCACTCGAAAGGATTGCGGAAATTATCGAGCCGAAAGCGTAGGCCATTGCCACGCGTTCGCCTGTTAAAGCGCCATCGGCTGATGAGACCAGGCCCGCGAAGCAAACGGCCGTTGCGGGCTTCTATGTTGTGAGCATTGTCGACAAAAGCGCCTGCCGCGATGAACCCAATGAGGCAGATTGCGAAGCCGGCCAGTGGCCAACGGAGCACCGCCGCGAGGCTCTGGCCGTGATAGATGTAATGCTGCAGCCACACCCCAAATGCGCGGGGCTTGAGTGCCAGACGGCGTACGCTCACCCGACCGGTAGGGTGCTCGAAAAGCTGTTCGTTCGCCAAGTACGAACCAACAAAAACAACGTTGAACAGATTTCCATTGCCATGCTTGGACGGCAGGGTAGGAATATCTGCGAAGAGGCTGGTTCGGACGTACGCCGTGAAATAGAACTGTTCGAGCGGTGGAGCGAACCTCACCCAGAGCCGGATCAATAAGAAACCACAGAGCAGGGCGGTCGCCAGGCCGAGAAATCGGCACACTGGGAAGCGACGAGGCCATTGCGGGGAAACATCGTTAGTCATTAGACAGCCTCGGCCGTGGTATCTGCATCTGTTGTAAACGCTGTCTGCAAACGGACCGATTGGATGCGCTGCTCAGCCAAGGCGTGCTTCGTGGCATCGGCACGCTCAAGGATCTCTTTCACTCGTTGTTTTGTGGGCTGATCACCCTCGATGAGATCGAGGTGAAGACGCAAAACGATCATCCGCAGGGCCAGCAGCTCGGAGAGGAGAAGCCGGATCTCCTGAGAGCCACAAACGGCCTCAAGAAGTACTTGCCGAGACCATTCGCTCAGCGTCACGCCCTCGGCTTTCGCGCGCTGTTTGAGCAGGGATTCCTCTTCCGTACTGACCTTGGCAGTAACGCTTCGGGTTCGCAATTTGGTTCGTTTTGCGGCGTACATTGAGACCCTTTTCTGGCTACTTCGGCACGTTGCCCGCTGGCAACGAAGTGTGAGGAACCCCAATGAAAACGCTAGGTAGCTGGACAGCAACCTGGAAGGGGTGGCCTCTCGTGAAAATTAAGCCGGTGCGCAGCACCGTTACCGCCAGAGGCCACAACTGCCAATTCGCAAAGCGAAACCTTGCTTGATTTTTGATCTGCATTCTCACTCCAAGCTGATCGCGCTCCTGCATCGCAATTGCCTATGACTTCGCCTCAGACTTGCGCCGCGATCTGCCATTCAAACGAATCGCCGATTCACCGGCATTCGGATGCTCTTGCTTGAAACTTTGAAAGCCTTTATCGGCGGCAAAGAGCCGCCGTAACGCAGACGAGACAACATGACTAACGGAACTGTCACTGGCATATCGCCCGTACGCTCGGAGTTCGCGCGCGAGTTCGGGCCGGAGCCGAAACGTGAGTTGTTCGTCCGGCTGCTTATCTTCAGGTTCAATCAGGGGCATTGGCATGATTCTCCTTTCGATCAGTTGAATGCTTGGTCTTCGCGGAAATATGTAATGGCAAGACCTAGGGGATTGTGTGGAATGAGCTGGTTGGGAATATCGGGGTTGATGCGAAAAACAAATTCGGCTGCCCAGTTCTCGCGTTTACTTTCCGAACCGGATGCCGCCGTGAAGATTTTCGTGAACTCAACTCGCGCTCGATAGGGCTGGTTCTGGAGATCTTCGATAACAACGTTATTTACCGTGACATCGACATCGTCTGCGGCACTTTCAAGAAATTTCGGGAGCCACTGTGTCTTACGATCTCGGGCATCAATGATGTTGAATAATGACCGATCCAGGAAGTAAAGACTGTTCACGTACTGCTGGGCGACCGTTTTGTGGTTCCGGGAATAGTAATCGACTACAAATTGACTGAGGAAATAGCGGATCTCAGGAGCCCGCGGCTTATAAGCGAAATCTGAATACGCTACCGCATCCGCGCGCCCGACTTCGTTCACCCGAATGACCAGTGGCTTCACGTGCGCTGCCGCCTTCGCAGTTTGAAACAGAGCCACTCCCAAAATCGCGATAACGCCGGCAAGAATAACGACGGTGACTTTCAGCGCCGTATTGGTAGTCAAAGTCGAGCCATAGTACTCATATTCCTCATGCGCTGCCGCTTGAATCGGAGGAAGAGATGCGGCCACAAATTGGTCTGCCATTACCGAAACGCTCCTGAGACTGCAACAGCCACGCTGCCGACGAAATTACTTCCAGCTGCCGCGGCTCCTTTGAACAGATCGCTGACAACCCCGCCGATCTTGAAAACTGTGACAGCTAGCCCGATATTCAAAACGCCAAGCGGTACAAGCATAATGAGGAAATGAGCCGGGCTGTAATCGCCGTGAATTGAGTGGTCGATGAAGGTCACCAGGACAGTGGCCCATACGTACGTGAGGGCGCTAGCGACAACACGATAGAAGCTGTACTGGAGCATGAATTGAAGCCAATTCCAGAACAGCCAGCTGAGGCGTGGGATAACGAGCCATGGAATGAAAATGGGGCCCAGCAGTGAACCGATTCCGATGAAAACGAAAGCTAGAATATTGACCGCGAAAAGAATGCCCTGAATCAGTGTCATGTCAACAAGAATGAGGTAGTAAACGCCGATCATGAGTGGATTCGTAATTGACGACATTTCCGACCCGGATACAAGATCGCTCATTTTGCCCAGAAGTGTGTCCAGAATTGAGAGATCAATGGTTCCCGCGAAGAATCGAGCAGTGTCTGGAAGGATCTTTGAAACGCTCACAGCAGTCCAGGGCAACGGCGAATTGTAATAGCGCATCAGCGCCTCTGCGATAAGGAACAGGGCGAAGAAATGGATGAGCGCTGGGAAATTGAACTCACCATGATGCCTTGAGGCACTTTCGGCGGCCAATTTCAATCCATAGACCACGAGCATAATGATCCCGATCGCCGTGAGGATCTGATTGCCCGTCGTGAGGAATAGCCCGCCTCCCGAAGTGACGAGACTGTCGATTGCATTTGTAATCGTCGTGATGTAATCGACGGTGCCGGTATTGACGGGTATTGGCTCGCTTTGAGCGTAGATCACCGGCGCCGCCCCAAGCAGGGCGGTTAAAAGGACAAATTTGTACATGGGTTATTTCTTGTTCTTGTCGTTTAGGGCTTTGCCCCAACCGGACGGCATTGCTTGTTTGCCTTCTGTCTTCATTCGCCGGAACGCATCTTCTACCTTTTTCTGTTCGACCTGATGCTGATGTCGTTCATACGCGAAATAAGAAGCCATTGCGGCCACCACGACGAGGATTGCTATCAGAATTTTCGTGTTCACTGCGCTAACCATAGAAACCTCTAATGAGAACTGAGCGCGCTTGCAGCTCCGCCCCACATTGGGGCTTCAGACACCATGTACTGATTTGCTTGCGTAATAAAGTTCATGTGATCCGCAAGTGTGTCACGCTCGACTTTGTTCGCGATTGTTTGCTGCTCCAGCAGGGAAGTGATTACGTCGTTCGTCGTCTCCTGCATTTGCAAGCTCTGAACGGCCCCCGCCGCGAGAAGATTGAGCTGCTGAACTTCCGAATTCATGCCTTCCGATCCATCCGCAACAGACGCCTGCAGGCGGCCAATGGCGAGATTCATTTGACTCTGTTGTTGGCGGGCATTCCCCAGTGTCTGGATTGCGGTCGGGCCAGCACCGTCAAATGTCTCAACGGTTGCAGCATTCGCGAGATTCCGTGCATACGGACTGTACCCAGCACCACCGGCGAGAATGGAACCCGCGATAGCGGCCAGGTACGGATTGGTGTGCATGGTAAGCGTCACATTGCCCCATGCGCCAATCGGTGAGCCCATACCGTACATCACCATCGGATTCCACATTGCCGTCGCGCCGTAGGAATTCGGTGACCAGTTTCGAACAATCTGATTTGTTAGGCCCTGCCATGCGGTCTTGTTCGAAAAGAAGTGGGCGTTCGTCTGCATTTGGTTGTAAACGGAGACAGCAAGCTGAATTTGATGATCGAGTTTCTGCAGCTTCTGGATGTCATTGAGAAGCTGCTGCCAAGAGTGCGACTCCTGAGTCGGATCGGAAACGATGCTGAACCCAAACTGTGCAGGCGCTTGCGCCGGCAATAGGATGTAAACGATACAGAGACTTGTGAGGATACTGGTCGCAATCTGAAGACGACGTTTGTACATCTCGAATACCTCCTAATGAAAAAAGCCGTGACTTCGGACAAATGTATCGAGAAATCCTAGACCTCCAATCAGCGCCAGTCCGACGACCGTGCCAATAAAGATCCAAAAGAGAATGAAAACTGGAGCCCATCGCGCACGAATATCGCGCCGGATGAGTCGCTCTGTGTCGGGGTCCATTTATGCACCTCCTGTGTGCATGGATTCATACGATGGAACCTGAAGGTCGTCGGTAAGGATGATCTTGACGCGCGTTCCCTCACGAATGGTGATACTGGGCATGCGATTGAGGAAGCGGTCAAGCACGCGGTCGGATGATTCGGCCGTACTCTGCGATACGCCATTCCGAAAGGCAACAGACGGGTCATAGCCAAATCCGCTGTACCCGTTCGCGATTTGCGCTAAGCCCCCGATTGCACCAACGGCCAGACTCGCCCCAAAAATAGAAATGTAATGATTGTTTGCCTTGTCATGCAGTCCTGCTTCTCCGCTTTGACCCAGTGCGGAAGGATCTTTGTCAAGGGGGATTGAATATGGATGCAAGCCGGGTACAAAAATGCGATGAAATGAGACCGCAAGCCGTTGCTGTCCGAACGATGAAACCTTGCTCGCATCGCCGAGAACGCGTGCTCCTTGGGGAATGAGCAACATTCTCGTACCGGGCAGATAAACATCGGTGGTAATCATGCAATTAACGGGACCCGGTGCATCGCCATCCAGACGATTTGTGAGCACAGCTTCCATGACTGTTCCTTCTGGCAACCAGAAGGTTGGGTGGTTAGAAGGGCTGAAGTCGAGTGCCTTGCGCTGCTTCTGGTCTTGCAACTGCATTTGTGGGTCAGTGTGCCCGGCCATCGCTGTCGCCGATTTCGGAACAGTTTGCTGGGCGGAGATTTGGGTCGGGGCAGAAGGGCTTGCTGAATCTTGCCGTACGATGTTGTCCGCAAAAAGAGATTTGTACGCCTGTTGCTCTTTTTCGGTTTGGATCTGTGATTTTTGTTGTTGCTCCTGTGTCGTAGTGGTTCCGTAATTGCCCTGGAACTGCTGGTGAGCGAGTGCAGAATCCTCGAGCGTCGCGGCCCGCTGCAAATCTGCTGCCGTCATCGTTGGTTGTTGTGGACTCGTTTGCTGAGCATTATGAATGGCGTTCAGTTGCTGCTCGCGCTCTCGTGTCTCTTCCTGCAGCTGCCCCTCGGTCTGCTTCAGATTGTTCTCCCAATCACGAATTTGCGCGGCGCTTGGGTTCTGTTGTTGGGCTGCCGAACTCCGGGGAGTAGATGTTCGTGGCGAGCTGCCCTGATTCGACCCAATCAGGTTCGCGAGTATGAGGAGAAGAATCACGGCAGCTACACCGAAGTAGATATACCGCTTGTGCCTGTTGCTCAAACCGCCCTGCTGAAGGTTCTGAGGATTCGGCATTGGTGGGGGCTGCATCTCATTCTGTGGAGATGTGTTCGCTTGTGCCATTGACGTTGTTCTCTTTCTCGCCTAGCGAGTATCAGCCTTCAGTTTCGCGATGAAACTTAAGTTGGCTCTTCCCGACGCGAAGATAACCATCGTTCAGGATTTTCGGGATTGTGTAACGACCGTTCCTAAAATCGTATTGAACGAGGGAAGGCTTGCCGTCCTTTATTTCGTAGACTGACGGCGCTTCCTGTGGCGTCGCTTCGATATAGGTAAACCGGTCGTCGTGGTAAATCGCGCTGACATTGAATGGTTCCTTGCGACCACCCTCGAATTTGTAATCGTGCTTGATCGTCGCTGGATAGGAAGCTTGCAATTCGGCTCGCTCGCGGTTTAGCTGCTTCTGCAGCGTGGCTCGCTGGCGTTCCCGTTCCTGCTCAGCTTGATCCGCTGCCTTCTTATATTCCTCAACTGCATCTGCGCTCACGAACCGTGGTTTGTCCTTGATGGCGACAATCGCACGCTGGTCTGCGGGATTAACAAATATCTTCAGGTCGGCATGCGCGTTCACAACGGCTGAAACTTCAGTTGCCAGGAAACTGTACACGTTACCGCTTGCGGTGATGAGATTGATATTTGTGCGGCCTCCCACCTTTGCCGGCTTTACATACGCAAGATTGCCTGTCCAGTTGACTGGCCAATACTCCTTGTCTCCGCAGGTGACTTCGACAATCGATTCTTCTTTAGGCAATTCGATCATGGTGGTGAAGCGAATTTCCGTAGAAATCGGCACGATGTCAGTGTTGTGATATGAAACGGTCCGACTCGTTGTGCTCGGGTCCCCCGCCGCTCCTGTCTGATCGGCTGCAAAAACCGGCGCGAGACACGCGATTGCGAAAACGAATGTGATTTTAAATAGCTGCATTTCTTGACTGCTCCAAACAAGTAGCCTGTTCGGCCAAAATCCGTAATCCTTCTTCAAACCCGTGCTCGGCAAGAGCTAATTGCCGGCGATGATTGTCATAAGGTGAATTCGTGTATTGCCAATAAGCCCAAGGGTCCAAATCGACGTTGAGAATTTTCGAGCCCTGCTCCGTTTTCACCAGAAATTGACGTTTGGGGATTAGCGTCGAAAATGACTCAACTTCTCTGTTGTTCAGGTGGAAGATGTCTTGGTACGACGCATAATCGGCACCGGGGTTCGCGAGCAGAATTTTAGTCGGGCAAATCTCATTCACTAAGTCGAGAATGCCCGCTTTCTGCAGATCCGTTGCCGACTGAGTGATCAAGCCGATAGCGCCGTTATGCTTCCGCCAAGTCTTACCGGCGCTGACCAGATACGCTCGTGCGGTCTCATTCGTCAGAAAACGCCAAACTTCATCGGCCCATAGCTGCTTACGAATCTCCAATGCGGCCGAATCTGTTACCACCTGGTTGATGCGTTGAAATACATAGAACAGGAGCGGCTCCAGAATCCTGGGATAAAGCTCGTCCATGCCTTGAAAATCGAAGGTCTGGAAACGCGAAAACGTCAGTGTGTCTTCCGCATTGTCAAAAACCGATCCGTACTGACCCTTGCCGATCCATGGTTGGAGATAGGGTCTAATCTGTGGAGGTAAACCCAACCCCAAATTGCTCAGGGTGCGGTGCTCGGCGTCCAGAACGTACATTCCTTCAATCGCTTCGAACAACTCACGGCTTGTGTCTGCCGTCCGCTCATATCCGCTCGTGGTAAGCAGTAAGTCAATGAATGTAAAAAGGAATTGCAGATTCTCAGCCGTCCCTGCCAGTACAAAGGGATTGATTCGGAACGACTGAAGACCGTCCCCAAACTGCATATGGACATATGAGCCATCGTGCTTCGCCGTGATCTGCCGATAGCTTCCCCCAATGTCGAGAATGAACGTATGCGGATCATATTTCTGCGAATGATCAATGAATAGATTGGCGAGCACGGATTTGCCTGAACCCGGCGCCCCGAAAATCAACGTTCCCAATCTGTCGCTATCGTGAAGGCTGAAATAGTAGGGCGTCTGATCATTCGTTTCGAGCACAACCAGGTGCTCTTCGCGGAGATGGCGGTTCAGCTTATCGCCGCAACGCGGCGCATACAGGAATGAGAGATCGGCGTAATTGGCGCTCAGCAGCCACGTTCGCCGTAAATTGAATCTTTGGTTTCCGGGAATGATAGCCAAGTAAGCGTTCAAGGCGTTATAAGTCTCCGCGATCAGCCCGCCTTCGTGATTACCAAAGATCTTGATCACGTCTGCCGCAGCGGTTCGCACGCTCGCTTCGGCGTTCCAGCCGTAAAGCACGATCGTGAAGGAAAATTCGCCCAGATATTCACCTTCGTTGTTAATCCGCGCCAAGGTCCTGTCCAGATCCTCAACGTCATTCAGGGCAGATTTGTCCGCAATTACGTTCTGCCGGTTTCCCCGGTTAACAACCAGGCTAATGATCGAAGGAATATCGGCAACCCATTGCGACCAGTGAAAGTGGGATTGCGCTGCCCGAATGGCTGTGATAGCCGTTTCATTCAACACCCGCCTAAATTCAGAGCACAGGATGAAGTTGGTCTTTAATCCAAGTAGATCGCGAAGCACATTTGGAAACGTGTTGTGCGGTGGCTCTCTGAGCGAGAGCACCTGGAGCTGGGCCGCCCCGACAGAAAGCCCATTGCGCGTGCAGCTGAGCGGTGAACTCGCCAGATAATAATCGACGTGACAATCGTGCTTCAGCCCCTCCGCTCCCGAAATTTCGGGGTCCAGATTGACGAGAAGCCGAAAAAACGCGAACGTCTCCTGTTTATCGAGCAATTTGATTCCCAACAGATCTCCCACGTGGCGCTGAAACGCTTGAGCTTGGCCGAGCAGATGAGTGCGATTGCGCTCCAATTCGTTTGTCAGTACTCGCAAGACCTTCTTCGTAGACAGCGCTCGGTTGATTGCAGCAGAGGTGGTAAGCTTTGCGGGTTCCAGCAACACCACGTAAACAAGTTGAATCGTGTATAAGCCGCGAGTCTTCGACTGCAAATGCTCTCGCCGGCTCTTGACAGTTTTTTGCACGGCCGAATTTGCGTAGTCCGTTCGCTGGTCGATAGCGGCGCGATCTTGCTTGATGACGTATTGGTACAACCGGAATCGCTCGTCGAAACACCGCCACGCTACGGCCGCGCGTCTTGTATGTGCCTCCAATGTGCCATCCGTCAAGCACTCGTAATCGATACCTCGGACGCCAAACGCAATCCCAACCTGATTTGCCTTGGTCAGGAAGACGTGCTGATCGATGAATCTAACAGGGGCCAATAGCGAATGGAAAGCCCCGGCATCTTTGTAAGGTTTTAGAAATCTGCGAAGCTTCACCATAGCCGCTCTTTCCCGTCCTCTGAGAATGCGCGGACCCATTCACGTTTCGTTGGGTCATATAGCGCTTTCTGCTTCCGAACTTGATTCATCACCAGAAAAATGTTGGGATCGCGCCGCGTCAACCGCCGCCCTATGGCGCACAACGCGCAAAACAGAATCGAGGCAAAGATTTTCGAACCATTTGCACCGATGATGACTGACAATATGAACGCCAAGCCCGCGAGCTTGCGATCTACTCCGATGATGAGTAAGGGCTTGTTCAGCGCCCTCGCTGCCGCTCGCATTTCAGACATTGATTTATAGCCCCTGAACCCAGGTAATGATTGGCGAGGCAAAAAGCGCAAAAATGAGGCACAGAAAGAGGCCGGACACTTTTGCAATCGTGCCAGGCCCACCTGCCATTAGGCCGATTCCGCAAATAATGCAGAGAATAATTCCCAGCCATTTGGCAATGGCAATCATCTCCGTGGCGATGCCCTGAGCCGCTTGGCCAAATGAGCTCGACTGCGCTAAGGCAATTGCTGCTGTCGCGCCAAGTATTAAAATGCAGCGGCCGGCATGCGGTGCGGACTTCCGAACGGTCAGGTTTTTAGGTTTGACCTTTATATAAAAGAGCCCGTTATCGAAGCTGTGGGAATGTGGGAATCCGCTGTTGTTGCGGATTTCCAAGGACGGTGGGAAGGGTGGAAAACCTGTTCTTGGTTTTCCAGGCTTTCCGTC
>DATIMM010000021.1:0-5010 GCA_035475295.1 Bryobacteraceae bacterium | reverse complement strand
GACCGAAAATGGGCTTGAAGTGCGAAAGTCGGGCTAAGTTCCCAATCTCCGCGTAGCCAAATTGGAATCGGCAGTGGAAAAGCAGAGGCTTCCAGGGCTGCCATTCGGTACGTGAACCGCTTTACCGGTGTGAGCTCGGCGGTAGATTTCGGTTGTCGTGGCTGTTTGCCACAGTGGGATCGCGACTGAGTTTCATTCGGGAAGGTGTATTGCCTCGCCGTAACCCCGTGAGGATTCCGGCGTGTGTCTAGTTTCCTTCCCACGCATCTGCGTTGGATTGAGAATTGGTTTCCCGCAATTTCCGCGAAGTACTAAACTGATCGCTCCAAATGTCGTTGGACGCGTAAGGCCGGCTGTGGGTCTTGGTCACGGTCAGATCGGCCAACAGTAGAGCCACTGGCTTCGACCGCATGGCTGAGCCGCGGTCGGCGTGGAGCCCCAGTTGGTCTGGTTAGATGTTCTGCTTCTCGCAGGTTTCCTCGATGAGCCTTCGGGCCAGTTCAGCCCCTTCGCGAGGAGCCACCATCCAGCTGACGACATAGCGGCTGAAAACGTCGACGATGACGTACAGGTAAAGTAGGTCCATTGGTCCATTTGACGGGACCGCGCAGCCTGGTGATGTCCCAGTTCCATAATTGATTGGGAGCGGTGGCCAACAGTTCTGGTTTCTGATACAGCGGGTGAGTGAAGTTGTGTCTGTCAAGTTCTGCAAAATGCTTTGGGCCACGTTCCCTATCAATTGTTTCGTCTAGACGCCGGTCTCCATCTGCGCGACGGCCGTTGGCGATGGGCTCGGGCCCGACCAGCGGGAGGGACGCGGCGCTCTGTCCTGTCGTCATTCCTTCTGAGAAATGTTTTTCCAGGGTCGCAGGGGCGGAGCCCCCGCGGGGTATGGGGCAGCGCCCCGTGGTGGGGTGCCAGCCCCACCCTTGCCTCTGGTTTTCACCTCCGTCTCGCGTTTAGGCGGCCGGCACTAATTCCCGACGCTGTTCTTTCAGTTGCTCTTTTAGCACCTCCATGCTCAAGTATCGGGTTGCTTCCACCCAATCCTCGTGAATCTCTACCGCCAAGGCGCGGATCAGCCGCAAGCAACTCTCCTGGTTCGGAAAGATGCGCACCACCAACGTCCGTCGTTTCAGCTCCTGGTTGATCCGTTCCAACATGTTCGTCGACTTCAGATGCTTGTGATGCTCCTGCGGCAGCCGATAAAACGTCAACGTCTCTTCAATGTTTGCCTCCGCCCAATCACACAGCCTGCTGTATCGGTTGCCCCATTTCGTTAGCCAAGCCGCCAGGTCCCGCCGCGCCTCTTCCACATTCCGGCGCTCGTAAATCCACCGCAGCTCCGTTAGTACGTCATCATCTTTTTTCCGCGGCAAATGGTCCAGCGCGTTGCGCAGGAAGTGTACATAGCAGCGCTGCCATTTTGCCTCTGGCAACACTTCCGGAATCGACTTGCGCATCCCAGGGTGATCGTCGCTCACCACGCATACCACGCCGACCAGCCCACGCTGTTTCAATGCCAGCAGGAACTCTTTCCAACTGCTCGCGCTTTCGCGGTTCGCCATTTCCACCGCCAGCACGCACCGCCGTCCTTCCCAGTTGATCCCGGTCGCCACTTGTACCGCCTGGCTGCCGATCACCCCGTCCTGGCGGACCTTCTCATACCGCGCGTCCAGCACCAAGTAGGGATACTCTTCCTCCAGCGGCCGCCGCGCAAACTTCTTCAACTCCTCGTCCAACTGTTGCGTCACCCGGCTGATCGTCGACGCTGAAAATTCGTGACCGCACAGTTGCTCGGTGATCTCTTTGACCTTACGCGTCGACACACCTTGAACGTACATCTCCGCCAAAGCGCTCACCAGCGCCTTTTCGCTCCGTTGGTACCGCTCGAACACTTCCGTCCGGAATCTTCCTTGCCGGTCCTGGGGAATCGGCAGTACCAACTTTCCCACGCGGGTGACTAACGTCCGCGTATAATACCCGGATCGATAACCCACTCTATCGGCGCTGCGCTCGCTCTTCTGCGCTCCCACTACCTCGTCCATCTCGGCTTCGAGCACTTCCTGGACAATCTCCTGTACCAAGGCGCGTAGTCCATCCGGACCGCTGCCGAACGCTTCCTTCCAGTCGGTTGTTTGTAAGCGTCAGACGAAACCCGTCGTGCATTGCACGGCCGGAGTTGCTGAAGGCCTGAGGTACTATCGGTTCTATTTCGATTATTCTTCGTCTCGCGGACTTGTCGCAGGCAACCGAACTACTATGCATGCCAACTGTTCATTTGCGGACGAGAATCCGAGATCCATCATGCTTCGGTTAGGGTGAGGTAACGGGACGGTGCGTGGTCGCCGTCCCGATTTACACAGCGATCTCGAGATCAGATCCGGGCCGATGCCCAGCGGCTTGGCGTCAGTCGAGCGATCTCGGAGGGCTTGCTACCGTCGAGACCTGGCAAGACAGCCAGCAGATATTCCCGGATCGGGACTCGGAGCCGCCTACAGGATTCGACGATTGACAGGATCGCGGCGACTTTTGGGCCGGCTTTGGCGCTGCCGACGTGCAGCCAGTTCTTGCGGCCCAGGGCGACCGGCCGCATTGAATTTTCCGCCAGGTTGTTCGACAATTCCACTTCAGCATAGTCGAAGCAGCGTTGCAGCTTCGTCCACATGTTCAGCGTATATTGGATTGCTTTGCCCAGCGCACTTTTTGGCAGTACGGTCGCCCGCAGTTTGGCGCATTCGTGGCGAATCTCTTCCGCCCAGACCTTAGCGTGTTCGCGCCGCGCCGCCAGTCGCTCCTCATTGCTCATCTGCCTCGCACGGACATCCCGGTCCACCAGGAACAACGCGTCCATGCGCACGACCATCTTGAGCGCCTCGGCGTCGTCGTGGTTCACCTTCACGGCGTCAACGAATTTACGCCGGGCGTGCGCCCAACAGCCCACATGCACGAGTTTCGGCCCACCGATGCCATCGTAGGCTTGATACCCGTCGGTTTGTAAGATGCCTTCCCAGTCCCCCAGGAATTTCTCCGGGCCCTCACGCTCTCGCCCCAGGCGAAAGTCGAATACTGTTTCTCCTCCCGGTATACCGTATTGCCAAAGATACGCTTGGTGATCCGCTCCGCGTTTGTCGTGCATCTGCACTGGGACGATCGTCTCGTCGGCCTGCAGGTACGAAGCGCGCAGCAGATCCTGTCGCATGGCCGCGACCACCGGTACGAGCAACTCGCCCACTCGCATCACCCAACCGTCCAACGTGGCCCGTCCAATTTCTATTCCCGCGTCCCGCTCCAGGATCGCAGCCTGTCGGTACAGCGGTAGATGATCCGCATACTTGGCCACCACTGTTTCCACCACTACACGATCACTGGCCAGTCCCTTTTCGACGATGCGCGGCGCCAACGGCGGCATCGTCACCGTGCCCCCCTGGCAACCGTGGCAAGCGCGCTTTTCGCGCTTAATCACCCGCACGAAATAGCGCGCTGGTTGAACCTCCAACTGCTCACTGTCGTCGTAGCCGATCACAACCATTTCCGCGCCACACTGCCGGCACGCTTTGTCCGCGCAAGGGACTATTTCCTCAACCCGCGACAGATTCTCCGGCAGGTGTTGCCGCCCCGGATGCGGTCGATGTTCGCGCCGCGGCTCCTCTGGGATGGGCGGCCGCCGCGCCTCCGCCTCTACTTCGTCCAGCGTCGTGCCCGGCTCGTCTTCGGCCAGCAGTTTCAGTTGCAGGTCATTCAGCGTCTCGCTGCGCGGCCCCAGCAGCTTCACTCGAAACTGACGCAACTCCTCGGTGAGCGCCTGGATCTTCAGATTCGCCCACGCTAACTCGCGCTCGAGAGATACGATGCGGGATTGGGGATCGAAGGGAGCCACTGGAGTAAGTTCGATTGTAAGTCAGACGGCAAGTTATTGCGAGTCTTTTTCGCACATAGAATGGCAAAAATGTTTTATGCGGCCGGCAGGCGCCGCAGCCAGTTCTTACGGGGCCGCGCTTCGGCCAGGTCGAGCCCGTTGATCAGCATGACCAGTTCCTCGGGCCGCATCACCACGCAGCTCCCGTCCTGTGCTGCCGGCCAGCGGAAGCGCCCTTTTTCCAGCCGTTTCGCGCACACCCATAGCCCGCTGCCGTCCCACACCAGCACCTTCAGCCGACTCCTCGCGCAATTCGAGAACAGGAACAAGTGCCCGCTCAGCGGGTCTTGCCCGAGCCGGTCGCGTACCAGTCCGAACAGTCCGTCGAATCCTTTGCGCATGTCCACGCCTTCAACGGCAATGTAGATTTTGGTTGCCGGACCCAGACCGAACATTACGCGCTCTCCGCCACCCGGATCAGTCGAGCGAGTTCCGCCTCCGCGAATCCCCAGTCACTGGCAATGCGCCGGCCGTTGCCGAGCATCAACACAAACCCCGTAGCTGCGTCGGGTGGAGATTCGATCTTTATGCGGACCAGTTGCTGTTCAGGGCTTCTCGCCTGCCGGAGGTAACGGCCCAGACTACTGAGGATTATTCCGCTCTGCCGGCAGTACTCCATCTGCGAAAGGCCGCTGGCCTGAAACCGTTCCAGTATCTCCTGGACCTCTTCCGAACTTCGTTTTCGTGGCATGCCGCAGTGTGACCGAGTTCATGGCGCCCGTTCAAGATGGGTTCGTCTGACGCTTACGTTGCAATCTATTATGCGCGGCTTTGCGGCATGCAGGGTACTCCGTTTTGGAAGCCGGACACGGGTACGAGGGGCTCTTACTGTCCCGTCACCACAAGGGACCGATTGACCTGCTAATCACGGATGTTGTAATGCCTACGATGGGGGGCATGGAACTGTCCCGTGCGCTCAAGACGTACCACCCCGAATCCAATGTGGCTCTTTATCAGTGGGTATCCCGCAGATATGCTGGAGCAGAACGTATTGTTTCTGCAGAAGCCGTTCACTCCTGTCACGTTGATTTCCCGGGTTGCTGAGATCCTGTCAGAGAGTGAAGCAGGACTCAAAATCCAGGGCGCGAGTT
>DATIMM010000020.1:0-27045 GCA_035475295.1 Bryobacteraceae bacterium | reverse complement strand
CACGTCATCCTCAAACTCATGCAGCGCCTTCAGTTGCTCGGCATGCGCCGGGAAGCGTCTTCCGCTTGGGGTCTCCAAAAACATCTGATAACCCGCATTTAGCAGAGTGGCAATATCGTTTCCACAGAGAATACCCGCCTTCTCGATCTCTGGCTGGCCCTTACCTTCGTCGCCGATCAAGGCCCCTACGCCGCCCTTCGATACTCGGACGCGCCCGTCAGGCATGGTCTCCGTAGTGAACCCGGCGTTCACCAAGAGGGAAACGCGTTCTTGAAAGGTTGGAACTTTAGGACGCGTGCGGCGGAAGAACATACTCTTAGTATAGAGACGAATGCCCTTCCATCCTCGTATTCCTATCGCCGCCATCACCGACGAGTTTTCTCCCGCACTGGCCGAAGCTATCCCCGTTATGAAAGAGATCGGGATGACCGGTGCCGAGCTGCGGGTCGTCAACGGCAAGAACATCATGGACCTTAGCGATGACGAGCTGAAGCGCGTTAAGCATGACCTTGACGCAGCCGGGCTCCCGGTCATCTCGATTGCCTCACCCCTACTCAAGTGCATACTGCCGGATTCACCGCCGGTCGACGGCCGTTTCCAGCACGATGTCTTCGCGTCCAAGCACAGCTATGAAGATCAGGACCGATTAGCCACCCACGCCTTCAAGCTGGCCGGATTCTTTGGCGCGAAGATCATCCGCGTCTTTTCTTACTGGAGGACGACCGACCCGAGTGCTTGCACGGAGGCCATCATTGAACATCTGCGGAAACTCGCCGATCTCGCTAAATCCGAGAACCTGACGATCGGCCTTGAAAACGAACATGCCTGCAACGTAGGAACTGCTGCGGAATCCAAGATCGTGCTCGACGCCGTCGACCATCCCAATCTGAAACTGGTTTGGGACCCTGCCAATGCGCTCGTTGCGGGTGAGGATCCCGTTCCCTACGGCTACAACCTGCTGCCGAAAGGGCGGATCGTTCATGTTCACGCGAAGGATTGCCACATGGAGGGCGGGAAACCGGTCTGGGGTCCATTGGGAACGCGCGCGGTGCGTTGGAAAGAGCAGATTGGGTCCCTTTTAGCTGACGGGTACGAAGGATACCTCAGTCTGGAAACGCACTGGGCTGGCCCGGGTGACAATAAGCTCGAAGCTAGCCGGATTTGCGGCTGGAACCTTCGGGGACTTTCTGCGGCTTGAGCCCCGGCTCGTCGCCCAGGTGACGGGCGGGAATCAGGTAATTTAGCACGTAATCGCGAACAGCGTCGGCGAGCGGCGTTATCTGCCGCTCGTAGCCGAACGCACGGAGCTTGCTGATGTCGGCGCAGGTGAAGTATTGATATTTGTCCTGCATGATTTCGGGCATCTCGACGAAATCGACTTTAGCCGGTTGGCCGAGCGAGTTGAAGATCGATTTCACCAGAGCCAGCCACGTATTCGCTTCGCCTGAGCCGACGTTGAAGATACCTCCACCTTCGACGTGTTCGGCAAGGTAGATGGTCGCGTCGACCGCATCCTTGACATACAGAAAATCGCGCCTCTGCTCGCCATCGCGGTATTCAGGGCGGTAGCTCTTAAACAGCGAAACACGGGCGCTTTCAAGGATCTGATAGTAGGCTTTGTGCACCAGGCTGCGCATATCGCCTTTGTGATCTTCGTTGGGCCCGAAGACATTGAAGTACTTGACGCCGGTGATCAGTGGCAGGATGTCTGCCTGCTCGGCCCAGCAGTCGAACATGTGTTTCGAGTAACCGTACATGTTCAGGGGCCGGAGATTCTGGAGCGGGATATCCTCTGATACCTTCTGTTCCAGGCAACCGTACGTTGCGGCTGACGAGGCGTACACAAACCGGCGATCCTCGGCCACCGCAAACCTGGCCAACGCTTTTGTGAATTCGAAATTGTTCCGGATCAAATAAGCCGCGTCGGTCTCGGTGGTCGAGGAGCAAGCGCCCAGATGAAAAATCGTGTTGACGTCGCTAAAGGCCTCCGGCGCGACATCGAGACGCATCAGAAGGTCGTCACCTTCGATGTAGTCGGCAAACTGCAGCGGGACCAGGTTCTTCCATTTCTGCGTTTCCCCGAGCAGATCGCAGACTAGAATGTTTCGCAACCCGCGGCGGTTGAGTTCCCAGATGAGGGCGCTCCCGATGAACCCGGCCCCGCCGGTTACCAGGATCCTGCCCTTCGAAAGGTCAGGCATGCGTGTCTGGGCCGCGCACGATGAGCAAGGGAACCCTCACTCGATGGCGGACGGCGTTTATCGTCGTTCCGAAGATCAAATCCTTCAACCCCTTGTGGCCGTGTGATGACATGACGACCAGATCAGGTTGGAACTCGCCCGCCGCCGCACCGATCTCCGTGGCCGGATTCTTGCCGTGGCGTACGACGACCTGGGCGCGAATCCCTTGTTCTTGAAGCGATTCTGCAAGATTCGCAAGGTAATCCTGGCCCTCCTTGATCTCAGCCGTAGACGAGAGGGCTCCGAACATCTGGCTGGTCACTCCTTCTTCGACGTGCAAAAGGATGATTTTTGCATCATGCATTTTTGCAAGGGCTACTGCGTTCCCCAGCGCTTCCCGGTCCGCCTCGCTGTGGTCGAGCGGTACCAGGATGGTGGAATACACACGGGACGGGAATACCGGCGCCGATTCTTCCCGGAATTTGACCGCCACCCTGCGGGATGAAATCGGAGGGTAGTGAATCCATGGCCAGGCCGTTACCGTCACGAGTAGCGCCAGGAACACAAGCGCGACGATCACGGTAGCGGAAATGACCAGTGGGCGATAGCCGCCGCTTTCCGCGATCCACTCGCTCACCTGGCTTTGGACAAGCCAGACATTGAGAATCAGGATGAAACCGGCACAGAACCAGGCGCCAGCTTTGAGCCAGGGCCCATTGGCAAAGACTCCCATGCGCTTCGAGTTGCTGGTCAGGTGGACCAGTGGGATGACGGCGAACGGCAGTTGGAGACTTAAGATGACCTGGCTTAGAAGAATCAGTTTGTAGCTGCCGGAATCGCCTGCAAGATAGATGGTCAAGGCAGCCGGTGTGATTGCCAGAAAGCGCGTGATGGCACGCCGGAGCCACGGCTGCATCCGGAACTGCAGAAACCCTTCCATGACGATCTGTCCCGCCATAGTGCCGGTCAGGGTGGACGATTGTCCGGAGCACAGCAGGGCCAGTCCGAAGAGAACGCTGGCCGCAGTCGTGCCGAGAAAGGGAGTGAGCAGTTGGTGAGCCTGTTGGATCTCCCGCACCACAATGTGCCGTTGAAAAAAGACGGCAGCGGACATGATCAGAATGGCGGCGTTGACAAATAGCGCGCCGTTGAGCGCCACGGTCGAGTCAACCAGATTGAAGAGGCAGGCTTGCCGCCTGTCGGCATCCGTTGTGCCGATCCGCCGGGTCTGTACCAGCGCCGAATGGAGATAAAGGTTGTGGGGCATAACCGTAGCCCCGAAGATACCCACGGCGATGTAGAGGCTTTCGGAGTCGATCCGCGGCACCAAGCCCCCCAGGACTTGGCCAGCTGCGGGATGAGCGAGAAAGATTTCGAAAGCAAAGCAAGCGCCGATGATGGCGATCAATGCCAGGACAAACGCTTCTACGAACCGGATCCCCAGCCCCGTAAACCACAGAATCAGCAGAGTGTCTGCCGCGGTCAGGCCCACGCCGACGAGCAACGGTATGTGGAACAGAAGATTGAGACCGATTGCGGCACCCAGTACTTCGGCCAAATCACAGGCAATGATGGCTATTTCGCCGAGCACCCAGAGCACGTACGAGACGGCGCGGGGATACTCGTCCCGGCAGGCCTGGGCCAGATCGAGGCGCGTCACGATGCCGAGCCGGCTGCTCAACGTCTGGAGCAGCAGCGCCATCAGGTTCGACAGCACCAAAACCCAGAGCAGCTTGTACCCGAATCGTGCGCCCCCCTCGAGGTCGGTGGCCCAGTTTCCGGGGTCCATATAGCCGACGCTGACAAGGTAGGCGGGGCCGGCAAAGGCGAACATACGCCGCCATCGGCTGGCGTGAGATGTGCCTACGGTCTCATGAACTTCGGGCAGCGAGGCGCTCTCCGCTCGAGAGATCCCTGCCGCGTGCTCCGTAGACATAGTTCTTTTTAGTATGGCTCCTCCGAGCAGGGAAAATCCGCTTAGGCGGGGCGGTTATGTAAGGCAGTGCGCAGATGAGGGAAACAGAATGCTGTGTTGCCAAGCTGAGGAAATCGCGCCAAAATGGAAGGCTTTCACACAAAATTGAAGTCCTTCAGCGGTTCCGAACCTCACGTACAAGAGCCGTAGAGCCGCCCCATTTCATCCTCAGCCTTGGAGCCCGGGTATGGCTCAACACAACCGCTAGACACAGGGTGCCTTGATGGAGGCGCGACCTTGTCCGCCCGCAATCCGTCCACGCTTATGCAGCCTTCTACGTTGCACCCGCCCGTTGGCGTTATGCAGCCGCACCAAGCTGTATTTGTAAACGCGAGCTTGCAGGTTGAGCTTGTCGCCCCTGTCCCAATGGTTTCAGAACGAGCAGTGTTTCAGTAACAATATCGGACCCTTCCCTCAGGCGATGTTTAGCTTCTGCTATTTCGTGCGTGTCTTGAGGATTTCGTCGACCTGCTCTTTTGCAACCGGCAGCTTGTCCCTGTTCTCACGCAGCCAGCCCGTAAAGTCAGCTTCGATGGGCGCGGACCAGGCGGCATCGATCTGTCCGGCCGTGTACTTACCCTCGCGCAGACGCTGGTGGCCAAACACATCGCGAAGATGTGTGATCTCCGAATACTGCACTACTTTTTCGGCAAGCTGTGGCGGGATAAAGAGAACACCGCCATTCCGGCCAAGCACGACATCCCCGGGCATAACAGTGGCCTTGCCGATGCGAATTGGATTGTTGATACCGACCATCGTTGAATTGAGCCGAGCGCCCGTCGCAAGACTGCCGAAGTGATGGGAAGGGTCATAAAACCGGACGAAGGAAGTAAAATCCTCAAGCTCATTCAGTCCGTTAATGTCGCGCACGGCGCCGTCGTAAACGATTCCGTTATGTGTGCGCGCATAGATTGCGTTGCCCACGTTATCGCCGATGGAGGGCCCGTCCTGCTTGAGTCCGAAGTGGTCGCAAACGTAGACATCTCCCGGCTGCAACATATCAACTGGCCAGGCGTTCTCGGCGCCTACCCGCCCGTCCTGTTTACCTTCTTGCTCGATCACTTTCTGGATATCCGGACGGCCCGGCACCCATTGCGCCGTGAGGGCGCGACCTACCAGTACCTTGTCGGGATGAATGCTGTACCACCCATCCTCGTATTCATGATTGAATCCAGCGGACCGCAATTGCGCCCACGCCTCTTCAAGCGTGACCGATTTCATTCGTTTCAAGATGTCGTCCGGAACCTTAGGGCGGCCATCCGCGAAACGCTCGCCCTTCCAATCAGGCGTGTACTTGATGACCATTTCGCGAGTCAGGAATCCGGGCTCTTGAGCAAAAATTGACGCGGCAGCGAGTAGAACAGCAAAATGGATCGCCAGTCTTCGCATGGTTATCCTCTCTTGACCGGCTCGAACCAAGGCGTGCCGGGCACCTGCGCTTTGCGTGCAGTCTCGTCATTCATCTCAACGCCGAGGCCGGGCCGATCCGATAAGGGGATGAACCCTTTCTGAATGATGTCACCCTCCTTCACCCAATTCCGCCACAGGTCAGGCGAATCGATCCAGTGCCACTCCTGCGCAAGAAAATTCGGAATCACGGCGCAGACGTGTGCGCTTGCCATCATTCCGATCGGCGAAGTCACCGCATGCGGCGCGACGGGCACATAGTAGGCGTGCGCCATATCGGCGATCTTGCGCGATTCCAGCAAGCCGCCACATTTCTGGAAATCGGGCATGATGATATCCGCGGCTCGCTTCTCGAGCAGCTCCCGGAAACCCCAGCGCATGTAGAGATTCTCGCCGCAGCAGATAGGGGTGGTGGTGGATTCGCGAATATCACGCATCGCGTCGATGTTCTCGGCCGGCACCGGTTCCTCGAGCCACATCAGCTTGAACGGCTCCAGTTCCTTGGCGACTTTCTTACCGGTGGGTGCATCATAGCGGGCGTGCATATCGACCGCGAGATCGAAGGTCTTTCCATATTGCTCGCGCGTAAATGCGACTTTCGCGATCATGTGCTCGATCTCGCCGTTTGACGCGGTCCAGTTCACTCGATCGATTCGGGCCGGATCGCGCGCGTCGTCGATGTCGATCTTCGCCGCGGTAAAGCCCATCTGCTGGATCTGGTGGATGCGCGCTTTTGATTGTTCATCGCCCGGGATCATCTCCCGCTCGCCCGAATCACAGTAGACACGGACACGGTCGCGGACTTTCCCGCCAAGCAACTGGTAGACGGGCACGCCCAACGCCTTTCCGGCTATGTCCCAGAGTGCCGTTTCGACGCCGGTTAGAGCGGTTACGTACTGGCCTGCCTGCGCGCCGGCGAAAACGCCCGCCGTGCGGATGCGCTCCCATGCGGCCTCAATGTTCAGCGGATCCTGGCCGATCAGCATGCGCGCGAAGGAGTGGATGAGAGGAACATTTCCCGCCGAGGCATCAGTGCTCTCACCTTGCCCGATGATTCCCCCGTCGGTGTAAACACGAACGTGCACCTGGTAGCCATGAACACGCACCTCGGCTGTGCGGATCTCCGTGATCTTCAGTTTGGGTCTGTTGTGTGGGGTGGTAAGCTCTTCCACAGCTGCCGATAAGGATGGCAGTCCTGCCATACCGGCAATCGACAACAGTCCACCTTTCAATAGAGTTCTGCGATTCGGTTGCTGCATCATTAACTCCTTCCGCGGGGGTCGGTTGATTATCCGTTCATATCTCAATCCCGCTCAAGCTTTAGAGGTCAAACACTGAATGGGTAGATCCGGGAGCGCTTCGGGTACGCGGGCGGCGATTTTCTCGCACTCACCGGGCTCCCCGGTACCGAGGCCAACCTTCCTCAGATTTGGCATTGTGCCACGGACTCGGTATCCGCTGTTCAGGATTCGGCTTTCACGTGCCGTGGCACTGTTGTTCTCTGACACGTGCGGTTTTGCTCTCAATTGGGAAATACTGCCATGAACCGCTCCGCTCCGGTAGGTTTGGTACTGTATCCCTGCGCAACAGGCAATCGAATCATACGGTTGAGTGATCCCCCCAACACCCCTGGTCGAGACGTGGTTAACAGTTAGACCGAGGGTTAAGAGCTCTTGATCGAGAGCTACTTCGGCTCTTCTGCGATCTCGATCCCATTCACACATGCCATTCCTCTAATAGGAACGAAACTGAGAATTATCTTGCCTTGTGCATTGGGTCGAATCCCAGAGAAGGTGCGATCGAGAGGCCGTCCTTCCCCACCCGCCTCCTTATAGATGTCGAAGTTCCTCAGCAGAGCCACGCCGTTACAATACACATCGAAGACGCGACTGCCGAGTCCACCCACCCCGGTGTTCCGATGGCCGTAGTGACCCTCAGAAAATTTCAACGTCACCTTATATCGGCCTTCCGGCACAGGCAGTGCATAAGAGAAATGACCCCAGCGCTCGCTGGAATACAGCGCCGCGTCTAATGGCATAGTGTCGCTCGCTCGAACCGGATTCGTCGTACGCACCAGTGCATTCCCTCCCAGGAAATAGGCGTCAGCGTCCCATTGCTGTCCGGCTGAATCTTGCCAGGAGGACGGCCAACCCGCTCGTATTCGGAGCGGCCTGACAGTTCCGGGAGTGACCGGCACGACCTCGATTCCACTCAGGATTGCGGTACTTCTAATTGACGTAAAGCTCAGGTGAAGAAAACCGTCGGCCGCTGGTGACACATTCCTGAAAACCCTCTCATCAGAAATGTTGGCGCCGGCTGCGTCAGCTACAACGTCAAAAAAATCCAACATCGGTTTTCCGTTCGCAGAGACCCGGAAAAGGCGCTGACCCTCTCCGCTTGACTCGGCACTGATGAAGTCAGACAACCCCGTCTCGGCGAAAAGAAGATGAAGTTCATAGACGCTCGTTTTCAGCGGAATGTCGTACTGAAAATCGCCCTGCCGAACATGTCTATAGATGTCCGGATCGAGGGTTCGATAAATCTTCTCGGATGGACGAACGACCACCGACCCGCCCGAGAAGAACCGGTCTGGACCCCAAAGGCGTCCACTGCGATCGATGTAAGTGCCTTGAGAGCCCACAATCAGGCGAACACTCGGGTCGCTAGGCAGGGACGTTGCAATCGGTTCGGCCTCTGGCGCAGGCTTAGGCACGACCGGTGTTGGGACAGTCCTATGACTTCGCCAAAGGAGGAGAGTTCCCATGAGCACTAAAACAGCAAGGATCGAAAAGAGGACGCGCTGTCCCCGCCAATGGCTGCGTTTCCGTGGGATATCCGCCTTCGCCCGTAAGTCTGGGGACGGCAGATCCGTCTCGGCGGGCTGGGTTGCCGCGGGAACAGGTGTCTCAGTCGCCACCGTAGCCCATTTGAATCCAGCGCTATAGGATCCGGGCGGTAAATCGATTCTGACGGGATGAACAGTACCATTCTCAGCCAGATAGTATTGGGCCAGCTTCTTCCGAACTTCACTGGCGGTAACTCGAACAATTGTATGTTGACCGGTATCGAAGTCATGAGGAAGCTGGAAAAGGTCCACTCCGATCGAGCGCTCTTTGAGAGTGACCTGAGGTCCACTCATCGTGTGCTTGACGATGTAGGTGAGGAAATCTCGGCAACGTCTACTTGTGCGAAAAGCAGCACTCTCTAGTACATGATTAAGCTCCGCAAGGACGGCCTGCTCCCGTTCTTCGCCGAGTGCTTCCAGTTGGTTCATACCTCTGCTGTCCGCGAATCGTATCACAACCATCCCCGAACCCGAGGTCGAACCGGTTAACAGATCTGATTAACCGTAAATCGAAGCAGTGGCCGGCACTTTTGTCCTCGCGCCAAGCCTAAGATTCGATTAACTTTCCACTCGGAACACCGTATCTAACCTAACAGCCGGTGACCTGGTGCGTTACGATCCCAAGCTAGCAGGGGTCGTCCGTCAAAGCTCCTCGGAAGGGCGCATAGAAATCAATCGGACATCGCACGACGGCGGCCGTGTAGCCCATCAATATCGAAAGGTAAACCATGCAGATTCAAGTAAAACGCCTTTTGTTGCTCTCAACCATGTTCGGCGCCATCTCGGCCATTCCTGTTGCTGGCCAAACTTTCGGTGAAATTACCGGACGGATCAGCGATCCCACGGGAGCCGCTATTCCGGCGGCGCAGATAACTCTGACGAGCATTGCAACCAATGCAGTGCGAAGTGCAGTCTCAACCGATTCCGGCGACTATACTTTCCCGGCCGTCGCGCCTGGTTCCTACAATCTTAAGGTCGAGAAAGCGGCATTCAAATCGGCCAGCAGCGCGGACGTTGAAGTCCAGATTCAGCAAACCGTCCGTCTTGATTTCACTCTGCAAGTTGGGCAAGTGAGCGAATCCATTGAGGTCTCAGCATCGGCCCAGATGCTGCAAGCCGAGAACGTATCCCTTGGTACTGTAATCGAGAACAAGGGGGTTACGGAGCTTCCACTTAATGGGCGCAACTACCTGGGTCTGGTCGCGCTGGCATCGAACACGAACACACTTTCGGCGACGTCGGGGCAAGCGGCTGGACGCCTCGGGGGCGACCGTGCCAATCAATCCATCTCGGTGGGTGGCAACCGTATTATGTTCGATTACTACACCCTGGACGGCGTCAGTAACACGGATCCGGACTTCAATACCTACGTCGTACTTCCTTCGATCGACGCCATCCAGGAGTTCAAGGTTCAGACAGGCGTTTATCCCGCCGAGTTCGGCCACCAGTCCTCGCAGATCAACGTACTGAGCAAGTCTGGGGGAAACGCCTACCACGGATCGGTGTTCGAGTTCATCCGCAATGACCAGTTCGACGCCGTGCCGTACGCCTTCACGGCTACCCATCCGGTCAAATCGCCATTCAAATGGAACGATTACGGTTTCGAGATCGATGGCCCGATCCGGATTCCCAAGCTTTTCGACGGGCGGAACCGGTTATTTTTCATGGCGAACGATGAATGGAAGGCCCAGCGGCAGAATTCGCAATCGACCTATTCGGTACCCACCGCGGCCATGTTTGGCGGAGACTTTAGCGGTATTTCGTCTGTCATCTACGACCCGGCTACGGCTGCCACCGGGACGAAAACCCCGTTTCCCGGCAACAGGATTCCTTCCAATCGCATTGATCCGATCTCGAAGAAATTCCTGAACTACTACGTTCCTGCAAACCTGCCGGGTCTGTCGAACAACTATACCCAGATGAACTCGTTCCCCAATAATCGGGACGCGTTCACCCTGCGAATGGATTTTGTGGAATCAGCGAAGTCGCAGTGGTCGGGACGTTATAGCTGGGGGGATGAAAACCAGGCCTCCACCGGAATCAGCATCACTGGAAGCAAGATCCTGACCAATTACGAGCAATACCTCGGGACGAATACGCGAACGCTCACTCCAACGCTCGTGAACGAAGCGCGTTTCGGATACACCAGACTTAGCAATTCACTCGGTACGTATTCGGCGTATAACGTCGACACGGTTTCCGCATTGGGTATACCGAACCTACAACCTGGAGATCCGGTCTCCTGGGGCGTTCCGTTCGTGTCGTTCTCGGGGAACGGTTTTTCCGCCATCGGAGACACGCAGGACGGCCCGTACGCGATTGACGATAACACGCTCCAGGCCGTTGACAATCTGTCCTGGATTCATGGGAAGCACGCGTTTCGTTTTGGATTCGAGTACACGCGGCAGAACTTCAATCAGATCGGTAATCAGTTTTCGCGCGGCCAATTTGCGTTCCAAGCGAACGCTACCCAGAGCTCGGGCAGAACGGGCGGGGACGCGTTCGCCGAATTTCTCCTTGGCGATATCTATCAATCCACGGTCGCAGTAGCGCTGGCGAACGCCAAATTCCAGCGGAATGCCGAGGCAGCTTTCATCGACGATACCTGGAAAGTAACGCCACGGTTCACGCTTAGCTTAGGCCTGCGGTACGAACTGACGCCGCCCTGGACCAACCAGCTCAACAACCTATTCACGGTGGCTGTGCCGCACATTTATGCTGTTCCAAACGCCCCGGACACTCCGTATATGTTGCGCCAGGGTAACTGCACAGATCCCTACGCCGGACCTCCGCCATTGAATATCCGCTGGACTACCGTGAGCGCAAGATGCAACAACGGAGCGCTACCGGATCAACTGATGAATACTTCCTATACGGATTTTGCCCCGCGCGTCGGAATCGCGTACTCCCCTAATTCCAAGACTGTTGTACGCGCTGGATGGGGCATTTTTTACAACCAGGAGATCGGGAATGCCTACTTCGACCTGGCGCGCAATATAGCCGGCCGCGTCACGATCACTTCCAATCCGGGGATACCGAACCTCTTCTACAGCGACGCGGTTCCGGGGGGTAGCGGTGCAACCGCGAATGTGCCCTCGCCATTTGCGTATGCCATGTCTGTGAATCACCGGACCACGTATGCGATGCAGTACCTGTTTAACATTCAACAGCAGTTAAGTCCTAACTGGGCGGTCGAGGCCGGATACCTCGGCACCCTGAGCCGCCACCTGCAGGGATTCCAGGATGTCAATCAAGCGGTTCCAGGGACGATAGGGAACATCGCTTCTCGGACGCCGTATCCCGGCTTTAGCAACATCCAACTCGTGCATGACGGGGGCAACGGGAGCTATAACTCGTTGAGCATCAAAGCAACACGACGCTTCAGCCAAGGCGTCAGCGTGATCAGCTCCTATACCTGGGCAAAATCCGTCGATACAACCAGCGGAATCCGCAATCAGGGAAGCGATACGCTCTATCCCCAGAACAGCTACTGTCTCTCATGCGAGCGCGCACTCTCGGCATTTGACACGCGTCATCGCATGGTTACTTCCGTTCTATATGACTTGCCGGTCGGAAACGGCAAGCTCGTCAACATTACCAATCCGGTAGTGAACGCAATCGTCGGCAGTTGGCAAGCGGGCGGCATTCTGACTCTCCAAAGCGGAATGCCTGGAACCTTGACAATCGGTGGTGTCGATAACGCGAGTACAGGAGCTGGCGGCTATGATCGGCCCAATTTCACCGGAATCAGCCCCTACCTCGACAATCCCACACCGTCACGGTATTGGAATCTGGCTGCGTTTACCGAAGCTCCTCCGGGCCAATTTGGTAATGTTGGACGCAATTCAATCGAGGGGCCGGGAATTATCGGCTTCGACGCCGAAGTACATAAACAATTCCGGATGCCGTACAAGGAAGGCCATGTACTTCAGTTTCGCTTCGAGGCTTTCAACGTATTAAACCACCCGAACTGGTCGATGCCTACTTTGAACATCCTGTCAGGAGCGGCACAACCGGGACTGCCCGCCAGGGCCGCCCATCAGAATTTCGGAGTGGTTTCGGGAACGTCCACCCCTATGCGGCAGATTCAGTTGGGACTTAAATACTCGTTCTGATTAGGTAGCTCACACAAATGAAAACCAAACAATTCTTCTTACTAGCGCTGCTCGGATGCGGGATGTGCTTCGGGCAGGCAACAGATGAATGTAAGCCTAGCTCGCTTAACATCCCAGGGGCCCCTTATCCCTGCGTTTATCCGGACAGACGCGTGATGTTCCGCGTGGCTGCCCCTGATGCACAGAAAGTCCAGGTGCGTTTGGGTGGTACCCACGACATGACGAAAGGTCCGGACGGGTTGTGGACCGTCACGATTCCGCCCCAGGTGATCGGGTTCCACTATTACAGCATTGTGATCGATGGATCAGTTGTTGCTGATCCTGCCACGCGGACCTTCTTTGGTTCCGGATGGGACAACAGCGGCATTGAGATCCCTGAGCCGGATGCTGATTACTACTCCGTCAAAGATGTGCCGCACGGACAGGTGAGCCAGCGATGGTATTACTCCAAAGTCACCGGGAAATGGCGCCGGTGCTTCGTGTACATGCCCCCTAAGTATGACAAGAATGCGCGCGGGCATTACCCGGTACTCTATTTGCTCCACGGTTGGGGCGAAAACGAGGAAGATTGGAGCAAGCAGGGCCATGTGGACCTCATGATGGACAACCTGCTTGCGGCTGGCAAGGTGAAGCCCATGCTCATCGTTATGGATAATCTGAACGCGGTGAAACCGGGCGAAGACGCAAGCTTGTATTCGGCACGAAGCATCATTGCCAGGCGATCAATGGATGAGGTGACGCCGCCCCCGAACGCCAGCCGCGGCGCAGCTGGCGCAGCCCGCCCGGGTTTTCCCTCGAACTTCGGATCGACGTTCACTGAAATGATGTTCACCGATCTCATTCCGATGGTGGAGCAGACATACAGAGTTCTGCCCGGCCGAGAGAACCGTGCCATGGCCGGGCTGTCGATGGGAGGCATGCAGTCCTTCCAGACTGTGCTCGGTAACCTCGACAAGTTCGCATACCTTGGCGGATTCAGCGGCAGCAGCGGATCTCGCGGAGGGTTTGACCCGAAGACTTCGAGCAACGGCGTTTTTGCAGACGCGGCAGCCTTCAACAAGAAGATGAAGGTTCTCTTCCTTGGAATCGGATCGGTCGAAGGCCCGAATACGAAAAAGTTCAGCGAAGCGCTCTCTGAAGCGGGCATCCACAATGTATACTTCGAGTCGCCGGGTACGGCGCACGAATGGCTCACCTGGCGCCGTTGCTTCAAAGATTTCGCTCCGCGGCTGTTCAGGTAGTCGCCACTTACGGGGATTCTTCACGTCTCGACTAGAGACGGATGGAAAGCAGTAGATTGCAAATCTATCGCGGTTGAAACGTCAACCGCGATACTGGGGTGTGGAACCATGAAAGGCGCAACATTCAGCCGCGTTGCTCAGTTTGCCGCGCTTGTATTTTTTGTATTTGCAAATTCACAAGGTCAGGTGGAGAGGGCTAGCTTGGCCGGCACCGTAACGGACGCTTCGGGCGCAGTGATCCCGGGCGTGACGATCAAGGTCATCAGTGACGGGACGAACACGGCGGTCAATCTGGGGACCGATGCCGCTGGGGAGTTCCGGGCTGTGAATCTGACCCCGGCAGCTACTAGGTTAACGCCGAGAAGCCGGGCTTTCAGCGGTACTTGACGAGGGGCTTGCGTTGCAGATCGCGCAGGAAGCCCGCATCGATGTCCGCCTTCAGGTCGGCGGCTTGAACAGACGGTTGAGGTGAACGCCGCTCCCCTGCTGTTGCAAACAGAAGGCTCAACTGTCGGTCAGGTCATCGATAAAAGCCAATTGAGACGCTGCCGCTGAACGGCCGCAATATCGTCCAGCTTGCGGTATTGGCGCCAGGAGTAACCGGTCTCGGCTATGCACAAACCAGCACGATCAACTCGGGTTTGCGCCCGGACGAACTTCGGCCCGGCGGAACGACTATTCTCGCAAATGGTGCAAGGGACAGCAGCAATCAGCTGTTGCTCGACGAAATCGATAATACTGAGATGATCTCGCAGACATTCGTCGTGCGACCCCCGGGTGGAAGGTATGCAGGAGTTTAAGGCGATCACCAATAATGCGGGTGCAAAGTACGGAAGAGCAAGGGGTGCGGTCTTCGTCACCAGCACGAAGTCCGGCAGCAACAATTTCCACGGATCAGCTTTCGAATACTTGCGCAATTCGGCGCTCGATGCGAAGAACTCTGTTGATCGTGGGGATTTGCCGATACCGCAATACCAACTGAATCAGTCCGGCGTCAGCCTCGGAGGCCCCGTCATCCGAAACCGTACTTTCTTCTTCGCGGATTATGAAGGCTATCGCGAAAAGCAGGGACAGACGAAAGTTGTTACTGTACCCACGGCTGCGCAAAGGCTCGGCAATTTCCCGGGCATTGCCAGAAACGGCATTTTCGATCCCATATCGACGGCCCCAGTCACGAATGGTGGAGTACCGACTTACACCCGCGTTCGGTTTCCAAACGACGTTATTCCGGCCTCGCGCTTCGATCCGCTAGCGGCGAGAATCGTAGCGTTCTATTCGGATCCACAGACTTCCGGCTTGGTGAACAATTACATCTCAAAACCGGAAAAGTTGAGCCTCGTCGATCGCGGCGATATCCGCATCGATCATCAGATCACGTCAAAGCAGACATTCTTTGCTCGCTACTCCATCGGTAACTCCGATCTGCACATACCCAATACCTTCAATACGCGCATAGGCGGCAACGAGGATAGCTTTGCCGATTGGGGCAGCTCGAACAGCGACGTTCGCCACCGGCTGAATCTCTTCACCAGATACGAACTGCCGTTTGGTCAGGGTAAACGGTGGGCGAACTCGACCAACCCGCTCGACCGGTACGTTATTGGTGGCTGGGAGCTCGATGCCATCCTCGTCCGGCAAAGCGGGTTGCCGTTTACCGTGTTTGCTCCTTCGGCCACGAACAACGGTACGACGTCTCGTGCCAATGTTGTGGCGGGCGTGTCTCCCTATCCCGCCGTCCAGACGTTCCAACAATGGTTTAATCCGTTGGCCATTTCGGTACCCCCGGCCGCTTGTTACTGTTGTGGGAATTCCGGACGCGATGTACTAACCGGACCGCGAGGCGCCAACCCAGATCTGACGGCGGCAAAGCGGTTCCGGATAACCGAGAGCTTGAATGTGGCGTTCCACGCCCAGTTTTTCAGCGCGCTGAACCATCCACAATTCGCTATATCCGGGAACACCACGATTGGAAGTAATGGCGTGGGCTCCATACCTTCAACAGCCAGAACTTCCAGGCAAATTCAATTTGCATTGCGATTCGTATTTTGAACCAAGTAAAGGACACCTATTCGCAGCCATGAATCACATAAGAATCGATAAGAGAGCACGTTTGCTGGCTGGTATCGCGCAAGAGGCCGCGAAGGCCCTGGCGAAACCTGCTGCACTGGACATCACGGCCATCCGTCATTACCCGGTTCGCGAGCCCGCTTCCGGGAAACGCTACTCGTTGCTGCGGATCACGACGCGATCGGGCCTGGTTGGGTGGGGCGAGTCCCCACACGACCCCAATGCTGACGCCAAAGCTCTTGAGTCCACCTGGTTGGGCCGGCCCGCCAATGCGTACGCGACGATTCCTCCCTCTACGCCCTTCCGGGCGGCGCTCGATATGGCGTGCCTCGATGTTCTCGGCAAGGCTGCTAACGCTCCGGTGTACCGTGTTCTCGGAGGGCCGACGCGAAGCAAAGTTCGCGCGTACAGTTCGGTGCAATCGGATGAATTTCCGGTCACGGGCATCGATGTGCCTACTCCGGCATTCCGAAACCAGGGCAAAGCGTATCAGAACCGGATTCTCGAGCTTGCTAATGCCGTTCCTGCAGATCGCGATTTTATCTTGCATGGGAATGGTTCCTTAACCCCTGGGGATGCCGCGTCAGTCGCGAGGACAATCGAGTCAAAGTATCCGTTATGGTTCGACGAGTCATGCGCTCACTCCAATATCGAAGCCGTTCGCAAAGTGGCAAATGAAAGCGTTGTCCCTCTCGGATTCGGCGCCGACATTGACGACCCGGGCGTCTTTCAGGCCCTGCTGCGCGAGGGTTTGATTGACCTGGTACGTCCTTCGATCGGCATCTTTGGCATCAGCGGTGCGAGGCGCGTGGCCGCGCTGGCCGAACCCTATTATGTGGCTGTTGCGCCGCGACACAATGGAGGGCCCATTACTACCGCGGCGGCAATTCACATTGCGGCGAGTGTTCCGAACTTCTTTATCCAACATTTGCCACTTCCCGCGGCAGAACAAGATCGTGCAATGCGGCGCGAAATTGTCTCTCCGCACCTGGAAGCCGGTAAGGGCGGATTCCTTGAACTGACGAAGTCGCCCGGTCTTGGCATAACTGTGAACGAGGCCGCCTTGGAGAAATATCATGCATCGTAGAAACTTCCTTGCAGTAGGATCCGCCGGCCTTCTTACCGCCGCGACGAAACACCCGAGTCGTTTGCCGATACACTCGTGCGACTGTTCGTTTGTCCCCCAGGCAGGACCTGTTGGACTTCAGGCATTCAATGATGTCAGCTCCGGTCTGAAGATCACCGGCGTAAAAGTTTTCGGTGTCTCCCTAACGCCGAACTCCGACCGGCCCTACGTCTTCGTCAAGCTCGAGACCAATCAGGGGCTGATCGGATGGGGAGAAGGGACTCTGGAAGGCAAAGCAGGCGCGGTGATGGCCTGCGTGAACGACTTCCGGGATTTCCTGATCGGCGCCGATCCGATGCAGGTGGAGCACATCTGGCAATCGATGTACATTCACTCGTTCTATCGTGCCGGTCCGGTGATCGGGTCAGCGATAGCAGGCATCGACCAGGCGTTGTGGGACCTTCGGGGTAAAGCACTGAACATGCCGGTGTACAAGCTGCTCGGCGGCCCGTTCGATTCCCGTGGCGTTCGTGGCTACTATCACATTGACGGAGCCGGCCGGGAGCGACTGGCGCAGATCCGCGAAACGGCAAAGCAGCAAGGTATCACATGCGTCAAGGGCGGCATCCCCGGATATTATGAGTGGCTCGAACGCAGGCCGAAAATCGACCGAGCCATTAAGGCGATACAAATGACGCGCGAGGCTCTCGGTCCGGATATCGATATTGCAATAGACTTCCACGCAAAGACCAGCCCCAGTGTCGCTTCGGTCATCGTGAAGGAAGTGGAGCCTCTCAATCTGCTTTTCGTGGAAGAGCCTTGTCCCCCCGAGAATATTCAGGCGATGGCGAAAATCGCGCGGCGCTCAACCACTCCCATCGCGACGGGCGAGCGGCTCATCACGTCCTACGGCTGCCGTGAACTCATCGAGATGGGTGTAGTCGACATTCTGCAGACCGACATTAACCACGTGGGCGGCATCACCGCTTTGTGGAAGGTTGCTGCTACTGCGAATGTCTCTTCGATTTCTATGGCTCCGCATGCCTGTGAGGGTCCCATCGGCGGGCTCGCGACCGTTCATGTGGATGCGGCCATGCCCAACTTCCTAGTGCAGGAGATTTGCGGCCAGGTAACACCGAACGCTACGGACAAGGTCTGGCAAGAGTGGTTGGGATTCCCCGCTATGCGAATGGTAGACGGACGATTTCCGCTTTCCGACAAGCCAGGTCTGGGGTTCGAGTTGTCGGAAGAAAGTCTTGCGAAGTATCCCTTTGGCGGTACGCGCCCGATGGCTCGGGTGTTCCACGATGACGGGTCAGTGGCTGAGTGGTAGGTCCGACGCGGTGATATCCGAAAGGTCGACTCGCCCGTTTAGGCCGCAGCACGATGGTAGTAGTTCAGCAGTCCACCGAGCCAATGAGTCGCTCAATGCTGCCTTATTCTGGAAAACCTCTGGCTCGGGACTAATCAGCCGATTTTGCAAACCCGGGTGATTTCGTTCGTATTGATAATGAGTGACGAACTGCTGGATGGTTTTGTGGAGAGATGCCTCGCCAAACAGGACCAGACAGTTCAGGCACGACTCTTTGATGCTCCTGACGAATCTCTCGGCAAACGCATTCAGATTGGGTGACTGGGGCGGCAGCTTCATTGACTGGATACCCGCGACTGCCAGCATGCTCTCAAACTCTGTTGTGAATAGCGGACCCCGATCATGAATCAGATAGCGCGTGCCGTTTAGAATGCCATCCAGCGTGTCCGTGACTCGTTTACCAATCTGACTCATCCACAGCCCATTTGCGCTGGATGCTATGCCAGCAATCTCTACTTGCCGGGTGCTCCGATCGATAAAGAACAGGACAAGAAACCGCTGCAGCCCTCTCCGGGCCCATACTTCGACGGTGAAGAAACCGGCAGCTACGATGAGCTCCCAGTGCCGCTCCAGAAACTCCTTCCACGTCGTTTTCCGGCTGCGCTCCGACGCCGGTTCAATTCCGTGCCGTTGCAGAATGGCCGCAATAGTGCTCCGCGCCAGTTTGTGCTTCCGATTGGATAAGGCACCCTGAATCCGCCGATAGCCCCAACCCCGATTCTCTTCCGCCATGCGAACGCCCAGAGCTTCCAGCTCTGGGCGCGTGCGAGGTCGCCCAGGTCTGCGGCGCTCGCTGCCATCGTATTTCTGGGCAATCAGTTTTCGATGCCAAGCCAGCAACGTGTCAGGCCTGACGATCGTGGCGACTTCGGCGAGAAGCTTCCAGCCCAAACCCTTTGCCTTAGCCGCTAATGACGCGCTGGTCGGCGTGGAAGCGCACTCGACGATTCCCGAGTTGCTCCCGCAGAACCCGGTTCTCCTCGCGCAGGTACTCGATCGTCTGCTGCTGACGTTGATTCATCCAACCAGCCAGCGCAATCATCACGAACTGGATCGGATCAAGAACTCTCGGCATCTGGTTGCTCATTATCGCCACGGTCCTAACCCCGCCCGCAACCTACGCCGATTTACGCAGATTGAGTTTTCGGGCCAAGCTGGATCCGGTAGCGCAACACAACCGTTCGGTTGAAAGAAAGTCGCGGTTCAGAGCAGCACCACTCCATGAACTCGTCAATGGAGTGCCGGTACCTGCGTTGGGCATCAATGGATGTGAGACTGTTTAGAACCGCCGACTTCGCCTGGTCCGGGTCCGGCAGACGCAAGACGGCTTTGGGCGGCGCACGGCGCTTCTTTCTGGGGTGCTGCTTTCGCATGGATTCGCGGTCATCCCAACCGCGAATCGATCATGCCAACCTCAGTTAACGGGTTGCCTGTGACTGGCTCGGCACCGGACATGCCGACTGACTTGCTTGCGGGCGGTCGGTCGTACACGAAGAACAACCCTAGATGCCGTGTTGAAGCGCAAGGCGCCCGCGTGGCCGGAAGAAAGACTCACCAGACGAACGGGAGAAGTCGATAGCGCACCTGATCGCGATACTCTCGGTTACCGGTCAAGTCGCGTGTCAGCAGTTCCTCTTCATCGCGCACTCTTCGCACGATCACCAACGTCATTGGAACGACTGTAGCCGTTCCCCACCACGAGCCGAGCGCCAGCGGGATGCCGAAAATCATGATCAGAGCACCAACATACATCGGATGGCGCACCGTGGAATACAGGCCACTGGACACGACGCGCTGTTCAGCCGCAATCTCAATGGTCGCCGACGTAAAAGTGTTCTCTCTGAACACGAGAAAAGCAATCAGCAGCCCCACAGTGACGAGGACCTCCCCACTAATTACGACCGGTGCGGGAACAGAAGACCAACCGAATCGATGGTCGAGGGCGGGAACAACGAGCGTGGCGACAAATGCTATTGCTCCGAATAGTTGGCCGATTTTCTGGCTTTTCTGGGTCTCGGCGCCGGGCCCCGCGTCCAGGCGCCGCTCCAAAAGCCGTTGATCATTTTTCATGAGGTACAGCGTGATTCCGAGGAGCGATACGAAGAGCACGGAGATCAACACCCAGGCTCGCCAGTAATCGAAAGTCCACGCTGAAAGCAAGACGCATAAGGCCATCGTGAGAACGAAACCGAATAGTCCGCTCAGAGCCCTCTTGTTCACATCAATCACATTGCTATTCTTGCGCTGCCCAAAGGCGGCCGTAGTAGGAAGAATTGCCAAACAATTTCGGTGTGGATTGCATTGTCGTCACCCTCCCAGATCGTCGGCCACCGGACAGAACTTGATCGATAGTGAGCGGAGCCACTCCAGTTTGCAGGTAGTCCGTCGTCCGGAAGGGTTCCGGAATACCGGGACCTCGTCGATCGACCCGAGACGTTAGCGGGACCGGCCCGTCTATTAGCTTGATGCTGCCATCGGTGCGCTTCAGACGGGCCACAGTCTTCGTGCAACTCCATCTTCTTTTCTGGGGCGCAGTCGTATTGCGGGGAGCTGACCCGGCGCCGCCTTCAGGTCAGATGGTTGATCTCGGAGGTCGAAAACTGCACCTGAACTGCACAGGTTCAGGTTCCCCGGCCGTCATTGTGGAAAACGGTGGCGGTGGTTTCTCGATGGAGTGGGCTCTGGTTCAGCCGGAAGTCGCGAAACGAACCCGGATCTGCACTTACGACCGCGCCGGATATGCATGGAGCGACCGCGGGCCCGTTGACGACGGTATCGAACAGATCGTGAGCGATCTGAATCTACTCTTGCGAACGGCGCACGTCAGCCCGCCCTATATTCTGGTCGGCCATTCCTTGGGAGCCCTCTACGCTCGCGCTTACGAGAGGCGTTTCCCCGAGCAGGTGGCGGGCCTTGTGTTCGTGGACGGCACACCGGATGAGGACGTCCGCATGGTGGTGAACGGGAAACAGGTATCACTGAGTCTGTTGTCCCGCGAGCAATTGCCCGAAGCCCACCATGAATACCTGAAGTCCGTCCCCGTGTTGCATCCGGGCCGGGCTGGCGCGCCGCCGTTCGATCGGCTTCCCCCAGCCTTACAGCAGACGCGGCAATGGGCCTTCGAAAAGCTCGTTCGAGAGTTCGGATGGTTGCCCAACACCCTCGCTGCCGCAGAATCGTGGCGCCAGGAGTTCAGCGCGCTTCGGCGCCAGCGGTTAGCTGATCTGCATCCCCTGGGTAGCCTTTCGCTCCGAGTCATCGAGCGGGACAAAGACACCAACGAGACCTGGCACCAACAGCAGGTCCAACTGGCTACGCTGTCCTCAGACGGAATGCTAATCAAGGCTAAAGGAAGCGGGCACATGATTCACCTCGAGAGATCCGATCTTGTCGTGGAGGCAGTGCTCGAAGTCGTGCAGAAGAGTCGACAGGGCAACAAGTAGCGTGTACATTCCGAGCAGTTGGTCGGCAAGCTTTGAATTGATTCCGGATAATGCATGATTCGGAGCCGGGAACTCTGAAGCGTACTCCGCATGGTCTTCTCACGGGGCAGCTGGCTTGTGACCATCTCCGAGGCTGGTTCTCGAATAAGCAGTACAATACCACCTTAGTGAAACGCCGGGATTTTCTCCTAACAGCCGCCGCACTGACCGGCGCACCTGCTCTGCCGCAATCTGTCGCGAAGCGGCCAGCCAACAGCATCCGCAGCGTCCAGCGCCTCTTCACCAGCGAGGTCGAAGACAAACCCTGGTTCTATGACCGCGACATGTGGCCGCCATATCTCGCCATGCTCGCCGAAAATCGCTTTAACCGCTTCAATCTCAGCTTCGGTATCGGTTACGATTTCCTGCGTGCGGTCACCGACGCCTATTTTCTGTTTGCCTATCCCTTCTTTCTTTCCGTGCCAGGCTACAACGTCCGCGCGGCCAACCTGCCGGACGCCGAGCGCGACCGCAATCTGGAAATGCTGCGCTTCATCAGCGAGCAGACTGCCAGCCATGGCCTCCAATTCCAGTTGGGGCTCTGGATGCATGGCTTCCGGTGGGAGAACAGTCCGAATCCGAACTACACCATCCAGGGACTGAATGCCGACAATCATGGCCCGTACTGTCGTGATGCGCTCGCAGCCCTTCTGCGCGCTTGTCCAGCGATCACCGGGGTCACCCTGCGCGTCCACGGCGAAAGCGGTGTAGCCGAAGGCAGCTACGCTTTCTGGGGCACCGTGTTCGATGGCGTGAAGCGTTGCGGCCGAAAGGTCGAGATCGACCTGCACGCCAAGGGCATCGATCGGAACATGATCGAACTCGCGCTGGCTACGAACATGCCCGTCACGGTATCGCCAAAGTTCTCGGCCGAGCACATGGGAATGCCCTACCACCAGGCCGATATCCGCGACCAGGAGGTACCCAAGGCTGACCGCCGCGACAGCGGCCTCATGGCGCTGAGCGCAGGCTCTCGCAGCTTTACGCGTTATGGCTACGCCGACCTGATGCGCGAAGACCGCCGCTTCGACATCCTCTGGCGCGTCTGGCCCGGCACGCAGCGTCTGCTACTGTGGGCCGATCCGGTTTTCGCCGGCGCGTACGCGCGAGCCTTCCAATTCTGCGGATCGACCGGAGCCGAGATCATGGAACCGCTCTCTTTTAAGGGGCGGCGCGGGTCGGGCCACGCGGTGCCTGGAACGGCAGGGCGATGCGCTTACGCCGACGCTTCACTGCGCCCGCGATGGGATTGGGAGAAGTACCTGGAGACCTACCGCGTCTGGGGCCGGAAGCTTTACAACCCGGACGACAACGTGGAGGTCGACCCCGCGCTCGCCGCCGCCAGCCGCATTTTGCCAATCGTCACCACCGCGCATCTGCCCTCAGCCGCGAACAACAATTATTGGCCCGAGATTTACACCAACCAGTCTCTAGTGGAGTCGTCGAAAACGGAATATACCGACACCCCGACACCCAAAATCTTCGGCAACACCAGCCCGCTCGATCCACAACTTTTCTCCCGCATCAACGACTTCGTGGATGAGTTGCTCAAAGGAGAACGGAGCGGCAAATATTCCCCTATCGAGGTCGCGCAATGCCTGGAAGATCTGGCCGCTGCGGCACAACCGGGAAAGGACCGACGCGTCGACATCGATGTTGCGATTCAATCCGGTCTCGGTCGATTTTTCGCCGCAAAATTCCGCGCCGGTGTCCTGTATGGGATTCACGCGCGCACGGGCGATCGTGCCGCGCTGGAGGAGGCGATCAAGTCCTATCGCGCGGCGCGTGCCGCCTGGGCCGGATTGGCCGAAACAGCTCAGGGTGTCTACGTTTCGGACATCACCGTCGGGGAACTTCCCTGGCTCCGTGGTCACTGGCTTGACCGGCTCCCCGCCATGGAGGCCGATATTACTCTCCTTGAGCAACAACTGCCCTCCGCGACCCTCACCAATAGTCCAAGGGTGCAGGCCGCCGTCGCCGAAGCGACGGGCAGGCCGCGACGTTCTTCCGCCACAATGCGCCATCGTGCGCCGGATCGCTTTCGGCGCAGACAGCCGTTGGAGTTGGCACTTGCGGGTCCCGTGCTCGCATCCGTGCGCCTTCACTACCGGCATGTCAACCAGGCCGAGCGTTGGCAGTCCGTCTTCATGGATCGCAAGGGGTCGGCCTATGTCGCCGCCATACCAAGCGCATACACGGACTCGCCGTACCCGCTCCAATACTATTTCGAACTGAAATCGGCGCCCGATCGCGCCTGGCTGCATCCCGGCTTTGCAGCGGATCTCGCCGGTCAGCCGTATTACGTCATCCGTTGCGACTAGTGGCGCGTCGCAAAGAGATTGTTACCAAGACGGCGAGCAGGGTCTGAGTACTTCCACTAGAACGGGTACCTGGTTGGCGGAAAATCACGCCGACACGGGTGCGGCGTGCCGGCCACTGCCGATTCAGGTCAAGGTCAACTGCTACCAGATCCCTGTCCGCCGCGGCGTAAAAGATCTGCTCCCCGTCATGACGCCAGCAGGGCTGGGCTCCGCCGTCACCGCATATCTGCGAATGTGGGCGCCCGGCCAGGAACCGGCTGAACCACAATGCCGACACCACCCGCCGCGCCGCCCTGTCCTATGTAGGCGATCCATATCCCGTCAGGCGAGAACTGGGCCTCTGCACACGGTACACAAGGATGTAACGGAATGATCGGCGGTGGACTAGATTTGCAGAAACGGAAGCCGCTTTTCGACGGTCATGAACGCCAGATGACCATCCGGCGACCAGTTATTCGGGAACATATAAGTACCCAGTCTCACAACCTGCGCCGGACCAGAGCCCCGGGCAGCCAAGTAGAAGGCCGGGTCCGAAGGCAGATAGTCCAGAGGGTGACGATTCCAGATTTGCTAATTACCTTCGATTGGCATTTTCAACCTGAACTTCCGGCCCAGTGCACCCGCCGTGGCGGTATAGTGGAGGCTTTTGGTCGGCCGATATGCGATTTGACTTCGTTGAGATAGTCAAACAATCAGAGTTGAGCATCGGCTGATGCTGGCACGCGGTCACCTGGGCCCCGCAAGCCGACGCGATTCAGGATCTTATCAGAGTTACCCTAGCGGACAGATGAAAACTCGCATTCGTGTCTGGAGATTCGACCCGGTTCTGGCACTGACGTTTCTCTTACTTGCCGACGGCTGCGGTGGCTCTTCTATGCGGCCCCAGATGGGTCCAACTCCCGGACCAACGCCACCTCAGACGTTCACGAATGTCCTGACGTTCCACAACGACGTGGCACGGACAGGTCAAGACCTAACAGAAACAGTATTGACTCATGCAATGGTCACCTCTTTCTCATTCGGAAAGCTCTTTTCTGTTCCAATGGATGGCAAGGTCGATGCCCAGCCCCTATACGTCTCACAGCTGTTGTTACCGGATCGACTGGCCCATTCCGTTGTGTTCGCGGCTACGGAGAACGATTCTGTGTACGCGTTCGATGCTAAAACGGGCACCGTTATTTGGCGGGCCACGTTACTGATTGCAGGAGAGGTTCCATCCGATGACTTGGGTTGTGGTCAGGTGACTCCTGAAATTGGAATCACCGCAACGCCCGTAATCGACCTCACGGCGGGCTCGCACGGGACCATCTATGTGTTGGCCATGAGCAAGGATAGCGCCGGTCACTATCACCATCGTTTGCATGCCCTGGATACTACAACCGGACAGGAGGAATTCGGTGGTCCAGTAGAGATCAGCGCTACGTATGCCGGGACTGGCGATAACAGCAGTAATGGCCAAGTCGTCTTCGACCCGAAGCAATACAATTCACGCCCTGGCATGCTCCTGCTCAACGGTGTTGTGTATACAGGCTGGGGATCTCACTGCGATTTCCGCCCGTACACAGGCTGGCTCATAGGGTACGACCGGCTGACGCTCGAGCAGGCTGCCGTATTCAACTTTGCTCCTAACGGGAGCGAGGCTGCGCTCTGGAATTCGGGTGGCGGGATTGCCGCCGATGCTGCGAGCGGCCGGATATTTGTGGCCGTTTCCAATGGCACATTCGATACAGCTCTTGATGCCAGTGGCTTTCCCAATCAAGGTGATTTTGGGAACGCATTTGTCAAGCTGAATCCCGTAAGCGGCGAATTGGTTGCGGAGGACTATTGGACCATGAGCAACACGGTAGCGGAGTCTGCCCAGGATCAGGATCTCGGCTCCGGTGGCGTGATGTTGCTTCCAGACTTGACGAATGCAAGCGGTCAAACCGTACAGCTTGGAACGGGCGCGGGCAAAGACGGAAAGCTTTACGTGTTCAATCGGATGGACATGGGCAAATTCAACTCCCAGAGCGACAGCGCTGTATACCAGGAGCTTTCTGGAGCGTTAGGAGGCGCTGTCTTCGCCACTCCTGCCTGGTTCAATGGAACGGTGTACTATGGCGCGGTCGGAGATCGCGTTCGCGCTTTCAACGTGAATGCCGCACTTCTCTCGGCACGACCGGCATCGACTACGGACAACTTCTTCGAGTACCCAGGCGCGACCCCAGCCATCTCAGCGAACGGGACCAGGGATGCGATATTGTGGGCGGTTGAAAACGCCAATCCGGCTGTCCTTCATGCCTATGACGCGACAAATCTTGCGAATGAGCTGTATAACAGCAATCAAGCCAGCTCCGGCCGGGACCAGTTCGGTCCCGGCAATAAGTTTATAGTGCCGACCATCGCAGACGGGCGAGTGTTCGTTGGGACTGCGAACAGCGTCGCTGTTTTTGGTCGCCTCCAGTAATGGAAAGTCTGCCTTGTGTTTTCATACAAAAAGAATGGAATTGTCGCAAATAAGGGAGCAGGGCTGATAAGGTAGGCGGAGTGCGGACGAGCCGACCACCCCTGTTCCGGAGACGCCACTTCTAGGATGAGGTGCTTGTGCTGTATGTGCGATCGTATTTGAGCTTTCGCTAAGGTATCGCGATTTGGAGCAAATGGTGGCGGCGTCGATCACTCGACCGTAGTTCGCTGGTGTCGTCCGCAACAAATCCATCGGCAAGCTTATGCGGCACTTGCCCAGCGATATTCGTGGTGCAAACCGCCGAGAATGGATTTAGAAATCACACGAGAAGGTTGGGACGGATACGAGGTTTGTTGGCCCTTGACTGTTGTCTGCCTGTTCTGATCAGGAATACCTGGTCCCAAGGACCGGTGTGGACGGCCCGTATTGTACAACCGAGACATTAAACACCGATAAAACCGAATCACGGACCGTCGTCTATCCTTGGCATCCGTTTTACGGAAAAGCAGTTGAAATTAACGGTGAACG